>JABIQT010000973.1 GCA_018667995.1 Candidatus Latescibacterota bacterium | reverse complement strand
CTGAGACTTGTTCTACCCTCAACCGCGACAATAAGCGGTCCTACTGCCAACGACAGCAAGTCCCTCATTTATGGTTCACAAATGGATCCAGCGGCGCCGGCTTCATTAGATCACGTTCCACCACTTCCTCAATAACGATATCGGGACGTTCCTCATTGATGATCAACGTGTCAATAGTACCCGGCTGGTACTGTCGTTGGTCGACGTACAGGATCCGTTCAAAATGGGGCGACAGAAACGTCTGGAGCGTGGGACCAAAGGAATCATGAAACATAACGGCCTTGGGGATAACAGAAGTGATGGAATCGGAAGCGGGGCCTCCACTGGCAGGGAGTATCTCGCTTGCCAATCGCGTTTTTCCTTTTAACATGAGATGCTCCGACTCCATGTGCGGCCCCTCATTGATGCCTAAGAGTAAGAGCAGATCCATAGGATCAGTCCTCAGTTCGGACTCCAGCTCGGAGGCCGAAATCGGTACAATGTCCGGGAACATTTCTTGCAATGCTAGGGCTATCTGTCCATAGGCGATGAAGGCCCCAAGGTCATTCCAGTGGTAGTCTCTGCGATAGTACAGATCCACAGTGGCTTTTTCTCGATTTAATGCCAGGCGTGAATCAACCAATCGAACCTTAGAGTTTGCTCTTAGTTCAGCCGACAGTTGATCTAATCGCGAGGTTTCACGGGCCTTGTTATAGTCTTCAGGGATGTATTCCCCATATATGGAGTGCTTGTTGGGGGCTACCACGAAAAGATACCGAATACCTCGGCGCTCCAGCCAGTCCCGTTTTGCCTCCAACGCCTGCCTCCACGCTGAGAGATCTTCTTCGCGAAATGGCTTCATGCCACGGAAGTAGGTCATGGCTTCATCGAATTCGTTCAGAAACAGCCAGCCCTCCGATCCTACAACCACCCTATTATTCGATGAGACCCCAAGAATCTCCAAGTGAGTCTTAGCGTACCAGCTGATGAGGTCCTTCCGGAATACGTGATATTTGTTGAAGTAGGACGGGTATTTCGTCATCACAGCGAGTGCCGATGGATTCCCGAAATCATAGTTGGGAAAAGCGTCATAGAGCACGTCCTCGATAGCGCCGTCTTGGCCCATTAACGAATATACCCGCCCGACCAGAGGAAGATAAAGAATGAGAACAAAGACCACACATATGGCCAGTGCGCCTCTTCGGCACATGGATGTATTCCCCGTAAGAATAATAATCAGCAATTCCTGCCGTTAAAACCTGAAGTAAATGAACGGGACATGCGACTGGGCCGACATGAAACTAATAGTGATGCCCAGAACAGCCAATAAAGCGGAGTACGTTCCGAAATCCACCCAGCCCCGACTGACTCTTTTCGGAATAGCTTGTTCCAGATGTTCCTTCAGAGCCGGGAGAATAGGCCAGCATCCCAGGACGGCAATACCCACAATGAGAATGAGTGGCGTATTCAGATAGAGCCCCGGGTGGTATTCGACCCCCGTACCACTGTATGCACCGATCATGGCGAAAAGGTAACGCGAGGCGCCTATCATAGATTCTGTACGGAATACCACGAAGCTGGACATGAGGAAGCCCCACACATAAATCTGGCGAAGCACTGTTCTCTGCACTGAGGTCCCATGGCCACCGGTGTGACGCTCGATGACCAATACACTTCCATGCAGAAGGCCCCATATGACGAAATTCCAGCTTGCGCCATGCCAGAGCCCGCAGGCAAAAAAGACCAGAATCAGGTTGAGGTAGAGTCTACTTCTGCCTTGCCTGTTTCCTCCCAACGGAATATAGACATAATCGCGAAACCAGCTGGAGAGCGTCATATGCCAGCGACGCCAGAAGTCTGTAACGGACACCGCTGCATACGGGTAGTTGAAATTCTCCGGGAAACGAAATCCCAGCATCAACCCTATACCAATAGCCATATCTGAATAACTAGCAAAATCGTAGTAAATCTGGAGCGTATAGCAGAAGATACCAAGCCAGGCGAGGGAGGGGGTGAGATGTTCGAACGGAATGGCGAATATGGCATCCGAAGCTGTTGCCAGCGTATTGGCAATGACCACCTTCTTGGCCAGCCCGATGATGAATCGCCTTATTCCGTAGGTCACGTTCTCCAGACTTGATACTCGGCCATATATCTGCGAGGCCATTTGACTGTATCGTACAATAGGCCCGGCGATTAACTGTGGAAACAGACTAATATACAAACAGACGTTCATGATTCCGCTCTGTGCCCGAGCCTGCCTCCGATAGACGTCAATCAGATAGGTCAAGGCCTGAAAAGTATAGAATGATATGCCTATGGGGAGATGCAAGCCAGCGCTGGGTATGAGGAAAACGCCTCCAAGAATTGTCATCAGCTGGTTGATATTCTCCACCACAAAATCAGCGTATTTAAACAGAGCCAGCATGCCAACATTTCCGGAGATCCCCAATCCCAGGAAGTATCGCCTGATCTTTTCGGTTTCATACCCATCCATCCACCGCGCAATCAGATAGTTGAAACAGCAACTGAACAGCAACAACAGGAGATAATAACTCTCGCCGTAGGCGTAGAAAAATAGGCTTGCCGCCACCAAGAGGACATTCTGTGCCCTGATGCCCACAAAGTAATAGCACGACAGCAGAATAGGCAGAAAGAAGAATAGGAAGAAGGGCTCGGTAAAAATCATGGCATAGCGGTTTGAAGTTGGGTTTCAGTAGGTGCTGATCACTATCAGCCGCCATGTGACGATAACAACCAATCCATGTGGCCTTTGTCTTTGGAGCAGACTGTGACAGGTACGAGATGATCTGAGCCGGGAGGCAGAACTTGTATTCATCTATGGGAGTTCGTTCATCTCCGATACGGACCTATCAGATTATTAAGGTTTCTAAAGGCGCGAGAGGCGAGAGCTCTGTGACCATCCCATTCGGAGATGGTAAGTGTAAAACTCATTTGATTCAAGAGTTTTGACGCCCCAGAGGAGCGTTGAGTTAGAGAACAAAGCTTGCTGAACACTCGCGGAAGGGGCGGGCGGGAGAGGCTGTAAATCGGTTTGGCAGCCCCAGCCACCTTGAACACACCATTCTTAACACAACCGTCATCCCAGCTGTTTGAGCGACGCAGTAACGCAGGGCACATAACAAATCGCGTTCACCTCCACCGCGGACCGGGGCCCCCATCTGAAGTGTACCAGGGCACTCGATACTTGCTACGCACGCACGGTAAACGCTATATTGCGGCCGCGCTGATATAATCTCTGGATCACATGAACAAATCCAATTGGTGCTTGTACCAAGACGCAGTCTTAGCTTTCACGTCCCACATGCGGGTGCGCACCGAATCGGCATACTGATTCAGCGCTGACCGATACAATAGACAATACCTGGTTCCTGTCAACTGCCACTCATCAACAATATTTAGTAGGGAGATCCAGTTTATGAAACTGCTCAAGTACCTTTTCATTCTTGCCATTCTGGTCCTTGCCGGTGGATACTTTGCTGCCAATTATATCCTCGACAGCCTGACCCAGGAGGCCATTACGCTGGCAAGGATCCAGGCGGCCAACTTCGGCGTGCGGATTGACCGAGCGGAATATGAGAGTCTCTGGATCTCTTCTCCTACATCAATGACATGGAACAACCTCAACGTCCGCTTCCGCATCGACGGTGAGAGTGCGGCATTGACTCGACCCGAGGAGAGGCAGGCCATGGATCGCGCGCGCGCGGCACTACCGCTTGAACGCGTAGCCTTTGAGATCAAGGCCCAGGATATCACAGCCGGGATCACCAATATTTCTGCAGGTACCGCCATTCTGACCGCTACTAACTTTTCGATTTCACCGGTAAGCTCTTCCATGGCTGATATGGCCGGGAATCTCGGATCAGGGAGCGTGGTAGGAAGACTATTTGAAACAGAAATGCGGGTAGATATGCAGGACCCGGTTCAGAGTTCAAAACAGATGGCCCAGAGATTTCTTGACCTGGCCAGGACCGGCAGTACAGACGCATACATCAGATTTGACGGCACTGCAACCATGCCAGTTCGTGGTTCGATGGTCGAAGCCAATATCCACACGGAGGAGCAGGCGGGGCGTACCGTCGTGGTGGTGAACAGAGAAGACATAGCCAGGATATCGCAGCTCTTCGATGATAAGTTAACAGAACCGGAAATAGATATCATCGCCGAGAATCCCGCAAAAGCCCCTCTCTTGTTTTCCATAAAGGACCGGGCCGAGACTACGGCGAGATCGGCGTATGCAGGAGACAGCTCCGTACCTCAAGATCCTTATCGCCATGTGCTCTGGAGTTACTTGCTTACCCGGGAATTCGGACCCGAATTCGCAAAAAAGGTCACCGATTCCCATGAGTCAGGTCCCACGGGCAATAGCCGGATGGAACGTCAACAGGATTACAATAACAATGAGGTAGGCCGGCGATATGCGGAGCAAGGGGTGCAGGAAAGCGAAATCCTGCAACTTGTCCGTACCGACCCTACGGTCATGCGCCAGTGGAACCGCGGTTCACGTCGCTGATCTCCACACTCTACGGGATGTGGAAACAGGCGTTTGCATGTCGGCTTGGGCGCATCTTGATTGCTCGGTGTCCCAGATAGCTTCTATTCCAGTCAAACAAGCTGATATCTGAATATGGCCCTGCGGAACAGGTCATCCTTCCAATGTGGCCGTCCGAAGAATTCTCCTGTCCTCTGATATCCAGTGTTCCTTGTACCACACAGATTCTTCGAAGGTGTCATTGATCGATGTCATCTTCGCCGCAATCATCTTTCTGAAGCGGTTCAGCGGATCGCAATGCGCCGGATCTTCCGTAAGGTTGCGCATCTGATACGGATCGTTGGTGTGATCGAATAGCAGCTCGACACCATTGACTCGATAAACGGCATATGTGTACTTTTTGTCCCGCAGTCCCCGCCACTCATGCCCATTCTCCCAGGCGGCACAGGCTCCCGTATTCTGCATGAAGGCGGCATCCGGTTCAGGTCCGGGTTCTCCTAGGGCCCAGTGGCTCAGATCCATTCCCTCAACGCCACTGGGAACCGGAATACCTACCAGTCCCAGCAAGGTCGGCATGATGTCGACACAGCTCAAGCAGACGTCCGTTCTCTGCCCGGCGGACACGTGTCCAGGCCACTTCATTAGGAAGGGCACCCGGGCGGCCTCTTCGTAGAAGATATTCTTCTTCATCCGGCCGTGCGCCCCGAACATCTCTCCGTGGTCCGATGTAAATACGAAAATAGTCTCATCCTCGATGCCAGCGTCCGTAATCGCAGCCTGCAGTCTACTAACATTCCAGTCAATATTGGCGACCATGGCATAGTATACCCGCATCCACTCGTCAATGAGATCTGGATTCTTGGGTATGTCCGACCAGGCGTCTCCGTAGGGCACGTCAGGCTCCTCCTGGTAGTTGATCGGCGTCGGAAACGAAGTATCCCTGAAGAGATCATAATAGGATGCGGGGACATTTTCCTTATCCCACGGGTCGTGAGGTGTGCCTATGGAAAGAAACAGCGCAAACGGCTTATCCTTTCCCGCCTGCCGTCCTATGAAATCGATAGCGAGGTCCGTCTGGGCATCCGGTTCATATACACCTGAGTCATGATAAATGCGTTCGGGACTATCCATGTGGTAGTAAGTATCGTAGTACTCGTGGTGAAAGTTGTACCCTGCCCAGTAGCCGTCGAATCCGAGCCGATGTGGTCCAGGAGGAATCCAGGCATTCGCTGGATCGTGGTGGTTTCCCAGTTCATTCGCCCAGAGATGCCATTTTCCTATATGCCCTGTATCGTAGCCTCCCGCTGTCAGACGATGTGCCAGGCATTCATGGTTAGGATTCATGCGCAGTTCATTGATTACCATACCCGTGGACGTCGTGTATTTACCGGTCCAAAGCGATGCTCGGTACGCGCTGCAGACGGGCATCGAAACGACTGCATTTGAGAAGTCCGAACCCTCGTCTGCCATACGATCCACATGGGGCGTTCGTGCCTTAGCGTCGCCAGCATACCCGCAAGACTGGTAACGCAGTTGATCGGCGAAGACATAAACTATGTTGGGTTTCTTGTCCATACCGTCGGGCTCCTCTCATATGTATCTTTTCTAGCACGGTCTAAGCGTCATCGTAGCGTCTGAGTTTATATTCCTCGAACGCGGCAAGGTCAAAGAAGGACGACGCGTAGGTGCAAGAGATATTGAAGTGTTTTCTGTACCCAATCCCGGACTGAACCCTGGTGGCAACCATGCTGCCATGGGCATGTGTATCTTCCAGAAATCTCCATATATTATTCGGTGCACAACCTGCCGACTTCGGACAACTCGGAAAACAAGGTAGTCGGGGCAACTCCCTGAATCAAGCCTTCCCGTACAATTGAGAGCCGTCTACCTCCGAGATATGCACGGCACCACGGCGGCCCTTGTTACTCGCCGATTGCGCACACCTTCTCAGGGCTTTATCTTCTCACACAAATACAGAGAGCCTGCAGAGCCGTACAGGGCAAAACGGGATTCCGCCGCCAGCGAGTGATGTGAGAAAACCAGCACACCAATGGTAGTACTGGGTTTTTGGGGACACGTGACCGGGACGTGCAAATCGGGCAATTTAGGTCTGTCCTGGCTCTGGACGATCTGGGATAGTCACCTTATTTCACTAGTCCTGCGACGGATTCCTGTACATTGATCCACTGAATTCTACCCCTCCATCCGTCCTGACGAATCACAGTCTGCAAAAAGCGTCAGTTTCCGCATTCTCTACTGACGGGCGGATATCAACCTTTCATCATCTCGAAATACAAACATCACGATTGGCCATTTTATGACACGTCCTGCCGACTTAACGCAGTTCAATGTGTTGCGACTCAATGCGCGACTTTTCCCCGTTAGCGAGTACGAGATTGAGCTGTTTGAAAAATATCAACTAAACGTCACTGAACTGGAAACCGACACACGCGGAGAACTGATCCCCCACGTCGCCGACTGTGATGCTTTATTTGTGGTTTCTGCATCCCTTCCCACAGAGGTGATAGAAAGCCTATCTCGATGTCGTGTCATCTCTCGACTCGGTACCGGCACCGATAAAATCGACGTAGCTACGGCTACGGAGAAGGGAATCCTGGTCACCAATATTCCAGAGTTCTGTATCGAGGAACAGGCTGACCACACCATGGCTCTTCTGTTGACACTCGCCCGGCAGTTGCCACGAATGAGGCAGTCCATGGTTGAGGGCGCCTGGACGAGATCGCGTGAGGAGGCCAACACCAATCGGCGTCTTTCTACCCAGACCCTGGGCCTGGTCGGCTTTGGTGGTTCTGCCCGAGAAACCGCGAAACGGGCTCGTGGCTTCGGCATGCGCGTCCTGGCCACCCGGAGCCGTCGGGACGTCTCGTCAGCGGTCGCTGATAGTCTGGGCGTGGAGATGACCGACCTGGATACGCTGTTGAGCCAGTCAGACTTCGTATCTCTGCATCTTCCTCTCAATTCAAAGACCTATCATATGTTCGATGAGCAGGTCCTGAGCAAGATGAAACCAGGGGCATTTTTCATCAATACCGCTCGTGGTGCTCTGGTTGATGAATCGGCGCTAGCGATGTTGCTGCGGAACAAGCAGATAGCAGGCGCCGGCATCGACACCTTTGAACAGATCGATGTCCATTCCGGCCTCGAAAGCGCCCCGAATCATCCACTGCTCACGCTGGAGAACGTGGTATTCACGCCCCATGTAGCAGCGCTTTCCGTGGAATCAAAGCGTGACAATAATCGTGGTGGCATAGAGAATCTGGCCGCCGTCCTGAGCGGATTTTGGCCGACTGCTGGTCACGTCGTCAACCCGAGTGTCACTCCACGTTTCCCGCTCATTGTTGAGGAGGATTGAACCATCGAGACACGGAGTCAGACAGAGAGGAATGGATTATGGAGCCGGCCTTGGAGACAGGGCGTGTTTCTTGATAGAAGCGGCAATGACGTTCGTTGATCTTCAGCTACATCCTGTGACCATCCTTGCTTGTGTCTTTGTGGTAACCCCACATGCGCATAGAATATGCATCCACTCCCATGCACTATTTCCCGAGAGAATTTAGCATTACACCGGTGCAGAAAACTGCCTTTCCCGTGTCCCTGCGCCTCCGTGGCAATCTTCCCAAAATCAAAGCCGAAAGGCAACTCACATGAAGATCAGTCGCATTGAAACCATCTGGCTCGACGAGCAACCGAATACTACCTGGGTGCGCATCCATACGGACGACGGCCTCATCGGCCTGGGCGAAACCTATTACGTTCCGCGGGCAGTCAGCGCGGTCGTTCATGACGTGTTCGCCAATCTGCTCATCGGCCGGAGTCCCTTCGATATAGAACAGCACTGGCAGAGCATGTTCTCCACTGTAAACTTCTTTGGGTTTGCGGGATCGGAGACCAGAGCCATCAGTGCGGTCGATGTAGCACTTTGGGATATCGTAGGTCAGTATACGGGGCAACCAATCTACAACATGCTCGGAGGACGTTGCCGGGATAGCATTCGCATCTACAACACCTGCGCGGGGCATGGGGAATATCAGGACTTCAAGACGTGGCGGGAGGGACAGGCAGGCGAACTGGCCGAAGATCTGCTACGCAGTGGAATAAAGGCCATGAAGATCTGGCCTTTTGACCAGTTCGGCGCTTCCCTCGGGGCCCCAGTTGGTCAACGAGCGGGGGCCGAAGCGGTAGGGCCAGTAACTCACTATCTGAGCAAAGAGAATCTCAAGAAGGGCATTTCCTATGTGGAGGACATCCGCAGAGCTGTGGGTGACAAAATGGAGATAGCCATAGAGGGACACGCCCGATGGAATCTGCCTGAAGCCACCAAAATTGCGCGGGCGCTGGAGCCTTACGACATCATGTGGCTGGAAGAGATCATTCCTGCCGACAACATTGAAGCCTATGCACGCCTCAAGGCCGATACCACAATCCCGCTGTGCGTAAGCGAACGGCTCTTTACGCGCTTCGGTTTTCGACAAGTAGTAGAGGCCAATGCAGCGGACATCATCATGCCCGATATGGCCTGGACCGGTGGGATCACAGAAACCAGAAAGATCTGCTCGCTGGCCGACACCTACTATCTGCCCGTAACGAGCCATGACTGCATCGGGCCCGTGGCGGTCTGGTCAGCCGCTCATCTGATGCTGCATGTGCCCAATGCGCTGATTGTGGAGACCGTGCGCGCTTTTTATAACGGCTGGTACAACGAGGTCGTATCAGACCCACTACCAATCTCGGACGGTATGATCACACTGTCGGACAAACCAGGTCTTGGGACCCGTTTGCGTGAGGAGGTCTTGGATCGTCCAGACGCACATATGGAGTTCTCTGACGAACATCACAGGTATGATGCATCGAAGGGGTAGGTCCATCCTGCTGAGAACATTTCAGGACTGGAAAGACACGAGTATGAAATTTTGACTGGTTCCAGACTACTGGATCGCGCCCAAGAATTCCATATTGTTCCGGACCCGTTTCACTCAATAACTGTCCCGAAAGTCCTCCATTTCGTTCCTTCCGAAGGACCAGGTTCTGCCACCCGATTGCATTTCCACTCGGTCGATTCTGGGATCGTCTGGCTGGCAACCTTCATGCTCCTGATCTACCAGGCTCTCCAATACCGTTCTGCCAATTTCCTGGTCCTCTTTGTCACGGTAGCTGACGGTCACAGTATCCGTCAATTCCACCAACAACTCGCGCAATACCTCTGCCATCTTTGGACCACTGGTATCCTCTGCACCTTGATTCTGATCCTTTTCACCGGTCACCTTTGACCTCCTATTCGGTCTGACGGGACTGGTTGTCCGGCCCGTTTGGTTTGGGGAGTCAATCGATTGTCCGCCAGCTTTGACGGCAACCGATAGATACTGCGATAGTGCACAACGAGTCGAACACCTAAAATAGAGATAGATTTTTCTCTTCTGAATCGTGTATCCAGAGACGCCCGCTCTGACACCCAGCAAAGGGTGCCTGACAACTATTCTGAATCAAGTTCTACAAAGCGCGGCAGACGGCGAGACCTCACTCCCAGACTTGCTCCCATTTCCCGCTCTCAACGGACCGGTAAATGGCCAAAGCCGCGCGTAACTCGCCCACCGCGTGTTCCGGGCCAGCGGCGAGTTCTGTACCTTCGAGTATGGCCGAGGTAAAATCAGATAATTCCGGACCAAAGGATTCCGTGTATCCTGCACTGGCGAATAGCTCTTTTCCCTCGGGATGCTCCTTGTCCCACAGCCACAGATTCGATCCATCCAAACCCGCATTGATGGTCAATTCTCCCTTCGTACCCGTCACACGCCACCAGGGCTCCGGAGCAAAGGTGGTATCGATCATCATCGCATCGAAGATTGCAGTTGCGCCGGACTCGAACCGAAACAGAGCCCGCGCAAGGGACTCGCCCTCCATTTTGTCTAATGGATGTCCAAGCACGCCGACTGCTTCCTTGAGTTCACCCATCCACATTCGCAGAGGTCGGATCCAGTGGGACCCACCATCGATAGCGATTCCTCCTCCGGTCCGTCCTTTCTCATAGCGCCAGGGCCGGGCCTCCTTAAACCAGTAATCATCGAAGGCATAGATGAAGGCGGCGCGCGCCGTGATAATGTCTCCGATGGCGCCCGACTCTATGTGTCTTTTCGCTTCGAGGATCTCGGGCCAGTACTGCGAATTCTCGGCTACCATAAAGACGCAGGGGGATTTTTTCGCGGCCGCCAGGATGCGGTCACAGGCATCTATAGATGGCGCCATAGGCTTTTCCAGCAGTACATGCTTACCCGCTTCGAGGCACTGAATGGCAGCTTCCTCGTGTAAATCGTGGGGCAGCATGATGTCCACTGCATCAAAGTCTCCCTCCGCAAGGGCAGTATCGAGTGAGGTGAACACCCGGCCACCGGTTTCCTCGGCAAATCCCTGTGCCTTGTCCTGATCCAGATCGACCAGGGCGGTGACGTCAATTCTTGGTTCGTGCCCTTGAATACCATCAAGATGGAAGCGTGCGATGGCGCCGCATCCGACAAAGGCGAGTTTGAGTCGATCGGTCATGAATGAGGTCTCCATTAAAGCACAAAGTATTGACCAATGCCATTATCAGTCAGTTTCGAAATATCCGCAATCTACTTCTATGGCATGACGTTACAATCCGGCAGAATACCGGAAGGAGCGGCACAAAAACCTTTTTGAGATAAGTGCGTGTTATTCTCCACCATAGTTGACATCCAAAGTCTGTATGATAGTATCCGTGCGGGATTGAAGATTGATATGGCGGCCCATATCTTCGTTCAATGATGGTGGGTGGAGTTGATGTGCGTCTCCAATTCACATAATTGTCTGCAGGACGGTGCCCTGCCCCACATCCGCTGCTTGAACGCCCGATGTTCTTTATGACTTCCGGCGCTCCTCCAGAGCTGGCCAGGGAGTCGCTGGATAAGATTTGCCATCGGCGACTTGAGATAAGTCCCTATAACGATGCTTACGCTGGATGTAGCCCTCGCTGACGTACAGATCGCGCAGGGATTCGGGTATGCTCTCGATAAACGCATCCTCGATGCGAAAATCTGACCTGTGGCTTTCCATGAACTGCCATGGAAAGTACGTGGTACCGTATCCCGTAATAATGATAACCCGCTCGTTATCGGAAGTAATGCGCCCGGTCGCGTGGAGAAGGGCTTCTGTAAACAGAACCGCAGAGCCTGCCGGCGCGACAATCTGTGAAATAAGGCTCCTATCCTCGTAGGCTGCCGCCACAATGGCCTCATCACCCGCATCTGTTTTGTGGCTACCCGGAATGACCACTGTACCACCATCATCAGGTCCCAAATCCGTAAGGTTGGTCAGCACTTTGACGAAGTTTGCGTGCACCAGACCGTTCTTGTAATGACTCCCCTCGTCCACGGGTAAACCCCGATGGAAACCGTATTTGGGGAAGCCGCTGCCGTCAAGATCCCACTCGGGCGCCATGCGATTAATATGTGCATTCGCCTCCAGGATATGGACCTTCCCACCAGAGACTTCTTCGGCCATTCCGACGATTTTCGGATGCGTGACATAATCGAGGATACCGGGGTAGGACCAGGCCTGTCCGATAGCACCTAAATAGTGGTGATGCGGACTATCTGTCTGGAAATAGGCATGTTCGATGACCCGGTTCTCAGGCGGGTCGATAGCGAGGAGATCTTTCTTGAGGCGCTGAAGATCTGACCTCATGACCTCACATTCTTGACGTGTCAAGACATCGGGAACAATCACATAACCATACACATCGAAGTGATAGCGTTGCGCGGGCGTCAGGGCCGGAAACGGCCGTGTTCTCAGTTCTTGTTTCATCGTCTTCTTTCCTATTGCGAATCCGCCGGAACAACAGGCAGGATCACGCAGGACGGTGAGCTGTGGCTTACATGCACTACGTTTTCTGCTGATACCGTGCTCGTATGCCGGCCTATGGGTTCCCCGGTATTTGGATTCAAATCAAACTTCGGGAAGTTGCTACTCGAGATATCGAGCCGAACACGATGGCCGGACGCAAACAGGTTGCTGGTCGGCGGGAGCTTTATTCTTAGCTTATACACGGCCTCTGGCTTCATGAGCACCTCCCGATCCCAACCTTCTCGAAATCTGGACCGGATAATGGAGTCGGTCAAAATCATGTGATAGCCATAGGGATAGTCATCGTTTGGAGGATACACATCCAAAAGTTTGGCCGTAAAATCTGTGTCCAGGGCACTGGAAGAAATCCAGAGATCTACAGTCGCCGCGCCTGTGATCTCTAAGGGCCCATCCAGTGTCGGTGTCTGGAAACACAGCACATCAGGCCTGTCACAAAGCATCGAATAAGGCGGCTGAGCCCCATAAATGTCCTTAGACTCTTGCTGATGCGCCGGGCCAGGAACAACGATATCACGCAGCCGGGTTACCGGGTGCAGATATCTGCGCCACATCGGGTCCATGGACGCATCCGCATCGGATAGATCCATCATTCCGGTTATGCTACCGCCGACGGTTGGTACAGGATGGTCCGGATCGTAGGTGAAGTTGCAGAGACGATGTTCCTCAACAGGAGGGGAAATTGACAGTGAGCCATCAGGGCGCAGGTAGTATGGAGTGTGCTGCGCT
>JABIQT010000188.1 GCA_018667995.1 Candidatus Latescibacterota bacterium | reverse complement strand
TTCCAGACGCAACGGCCGATCGGTCACGGAGGCATGATATTGTAGTGCGTCAAGCAACACCCGGTCAGCCAGTTCTTCCATTTCCCCGCGCAGCAGCCCCATTGGCCGGTGACGCGACCTTCTTTGACCGAGAACCATGACCCTCTCTGAGTCGGCAAACGATGTAATGTGTTCGGCTACGCGAACCAGATTCACCAACTCATTGCCAAAATGGTCACCATCCTGATCAATTACCGCGAGATAGCGATGATCCGTTTCTTCGAGGAGGTCTCGCATACCATGATTTATGGCGTTTAATTTGCCCTTGTTTTGAGGGGCCTGGGAAATTCGAGTGCCATATTCCCTGGCTACTTCCTGAGCGATATCTTCGCCGCACTCGTGGCCGTCCACGCTCAGACAGATCGCGGTTGGATTTGATACGTGATCGATTAGTGCGGCTACATTATCACGCAGGAGGCTCTCGCCGATCTTCCTGTCCACGGTAACAGGAAGATACACGGGAATAACGATACCTGTGTGCATCCTCGTGACATCGGCGGCGTGCTTCGCCGGAATGAAAGTTCTCATTTGACTCCTTATGTGCCCATCATGTGAGCATCGAAGACTACGGATGCGGCTCTATGCAGCAGCGTATGGCGATATGCAAGTTCATTCAGGTCATCAGAATATCCACCCCCAACGACCGCAGCTATAGGTACATCGGCATCTACACAAGCTGCTATCACGAATCGATCACGTTCATATATACCGTCGTCGGACAAGTTCAGCTTTCCGAGCCGGTCAGATTCGTGTGGATCCACACCCGCATCGTATAGCACCAGGTCGGGGTCAAAGGAATCGAGAAGACTGGGAAGATGATATCGAAGACGCTGGAGATACTCCTCGTCGCCCGATCCCTCAGCCAGCGATATATCCAAGTCGCTCACCTGCTTGGTGAATGGAAAATTGACATCGCAGTGCATGGAAAAGGTAAACACGAATGGGTCGGTCTGCAAAATTGCGGCCGTTCCATCGCCCTGGTGTACGTCCAGGTCGACAATGAGAACGCTACGGACGCGTCCTGAATTTAGCAGGTGCCTGGCGGTCACAGCAAGATCATTGAATATACAGAATCCTGAGCCGAAGTCCCTGAAGGCATGGTGTGTCCCGCCCGCCGTATTGCAGGCAACTCCGTGCGAGAGTGCCAGTTCCGCCGAAAGAAGTGTACCTCCGAGGGCCGTACATGTGCGCTTCACCAATTCATGACTCCACGGCAATCCTATCCGACGCATTGCTCTGGTATCTAGAGTTCCTTTCAGATAATCCCTGATATACGAAGTCGAGTGCACGGCAGATATAGTCTGCTCAGTGGCTGGCGAGGGAGTATGGATCTGTTCGGTGGAGATAATCCTGTCGTGAAGAAGCACATCACGAATTCGTCGAAACTTATCCATGGGAAATCGATGGCCCGCAGGGAGGGGCACGACATAATCTGGGTGGAATACGACCGGCAGCATTGAAGGGAAGCCTACCAGTAACTCATTGCGTCACGGAATATGTTCTCGAGAGCGCTGGGCGTGACCGGCCTCGGAGAGTTTACCAATAGACGCTGTTGTTTCAAGGTTCCGTCGACTAATGAGGGGATGTGCGCTTCTTGATAGTTCAGATCCTTCAGACCGTTGGGCATGTCGAGATCCTTCATGAGTTGTATAAGCGTGTCCGGAATAGCGTTGGCGAGTTGCTCGGTCGTCATACCCGATGTGTCGACACCCATCATCCGTGCGGCATCTTCATGACGCTCGGGCCAGGCCGGAAAGGTAAATCGAAAAGAGGCCGGAGCATTAACGATGCAGCTCATTCCGTGAGGCACCTGTGACTTAGTGCGGTTTGGGTAGCCGGGAGCCACATAATCTCTAATCATGCCTGCTACCGGGTATCCCATGGCGTGAGGAATGTGTACGCCTGCGTTGCCGAACCCGAATCCGGCCAGTGTCGAGGCCATGAGCATCTGTGATCTGGCTTCCAGGTCGTTAGCCTGAAAGTATGCCCGACGGAGGTATTTGCTGGCAAGCGTTATGGCCTCCCGGCAAAAGAGGTCGGAAACCGGATTGGATCCAATATACGCAGGTCGATCATCGGGTGACATTGATCGGGGGCGTGCATTGTACGAAAGAGAGATATAGGACTCGAGGGCGTGGCACAGGACGGCAAGCCCCGTGGATGCTGTTACCACCGGAGGCATCGTAATGGTGTTCAGGTGGTCGATGATACCCACTGTGGGGCGGATGTAAGGATGCGATATCCCGGTCTTCAAGTGAAGGTCGAGAAGATCCATGATTATGACTGTGGTACTTTCACTGCCAGTGCCAGCTGTTGTGGGCACGGCAATAAGCGGCTTTAGAGGCCCGCGAACGGGTATCCCTTCCCCGATAGGTTTGTTGATGTAGGCCTGCAGAGGTGCCGGGTAGGTTCCGTAGAGGTTCATAGCTTTCGCTGTGTCTATCGTGGAGCCGCCGCCCAAGGCCACGTAGCCATCCGTATCGACACCCTCCTGGAAACTAAGAGCCTGCTTAAGAGAAAGATCTGATGGTTCCGCGTGTGCTTTATCATACGTAACTACGCTGACTCCAGAATCGCGAATTAACGCCTCAACGGTATCAAGCAGGCCGATTTCACGAAGGTGTGGGTCAGATACCAGCATTACCTTTTTGATGCCACGTTTGCCAATCTCGTATGCGATTTCCTCCGTGGCCCCGATACCGAAGCGGATGGGTACGGTGTCCATAGTAATGATGCTGTTATTAGGATTCCATTCAGCCATACCTTATCCTCACGAGCCTCTCTCATTCACAGGGCATTTTTTCCGCCAGATAAAATAGAACGGCAAACCAGTAGCGATAAATGCGAGGTCAATCAAAGAATTCTCAAACTCGTAGACCAGGCGCAATCCTAGCAGCGACACGATACCAATTAAATAGATGATGGGTAGCCATGGATAGAAAGGGACACGGTAGATATCATCGCCGCCGACGTTTTCGCGTCTGAGCTTGAAGAGTGCCAGAGTGTTCAGCGCAAAGAAAATCAGTACGGCGAATACCATTCCGGCTATAATCGTCTCGAATGTGCCTCTTACGATTAAGATTACGGCACCCCAGATACAGTGAGCGAGGATAGCCCGGGACGGAGTTCGATAGACTGGATGAACGTGATCAAGCCATTTGATGAACAGCCCATCCCGTGCCATGGCGTAGTAAACCCGTGGCGCGGTCATCATTGTTCCATTGATGCTGCCCGTAGCTGAGACTATGACCGTTATGGCAATCAGCGCTGCGCCGAGCGGGCCGAGAAGGACAGTGGCAGCGTCCGATGCTACGCGTGTATGTGCTCGAATCTCTTCCATGCCGTAGACTTGGTAGAACAATACATTGGCCAGTGCATAAATCACGACGATGGCACTGATTCCTACGAGCATGCTTACGGGTAT
>JABIQT010000189.1 GCA_018667995.1 Candidatus Latescibacterota bacterium | reverse complement strand
TCCCGGGCGACAAAATCGAGAATGCGCTTTCCCACGCGAAGATAGCGTTCATTTCCCGTCACCTCATACGCCCGAAGATAGAGGCGGGAAAGATCCCCCTGATTATACAGCATCTTCTCGAAGTGCGGCACGCGCCAACGCGCATCCGTGGCATACCTGTGAAATCCGCCACCGAGATGATCATAGATCCCACCGTTTGCCATCGTGTCGAGCGTGTGGGTAATTATACTAAGAATACGGGGATCTGGGTCGTGCTCGTAGAAGCGCAGCAACAACTCAAGTTGCATGGCCTGGGGGAATTTCGGCGCGCCCCCGAATCCCGCATTCTGACTGTCGTATCGGGACGTCAATTGTGCAACCGCCTGCGCCACGAGACCGTGATCAATGGTTACAGAATCATCGGGCACAAATGCTTCCGCTTTTATGGCTCGGATTGCCTCCGTCACCCGGTCCGCATAGGCCTTGACCTTGGCGCGTTCTTTTGTCCACGTCTGACTCATACCGAACACCACGCCAGGAAATCCGGGGCGGCCGGGCAAATCCTCGGGAGGGAAATAGGTTCCTGCATAGAACGGCTTCAGTTCGGGTGTCAAGAATACCGAATTGGGCCAACCGCCGCTGCCCGTCATGAGCTGTGTGGCAGTCATGTAGAGATCATCCAGGTCGGGACGCTCCTCCCGATCTACCTTGATGTTGATGAAGTGCTCGTTCATCAAATCGGCAATTTCGGGATTAGAGAATACATTACGCTCCATGACGTGACACCAATAGCAGGTAGCGTACCCGATTGACAGAAAAATAGGTTTCTGCTCCCGGCGCGAGCGCGCCAGCGCTTCTTCCCCCCATGGATACCAGTCTACAGGATTGTGGGCATGAAGTAGCAGATAAGGACTTATCTCATCACCGAGCCGGTTGCCCGCTTGGCCACCCACACCGTAACCCCGCCAGAAAAAACCGCCGCCAAGCATGAGCAGCACCACCAAACCCATCAGATATCGTCTCGACATGTCCCCGCCATTGCATTAAATCTTCATAGTCTTCTGTGCTGAGTAGTAGAACGTATTATCACCAATGTGCGCTGTCAAACCGAAGTTCCCGTTGGTTTCCAGTTGGCACCAAACCGGCAACGGTGTATTTTCTTCAGATTACTTCCGCTGGTTTTCTGACGGTATCTGGCTATGAAACAAACAATAATCGGTTATCATCGTGACGAGCGCGAAGACTGGGTCGCCGAGCTCAGTTGCGGCCATGGAAGCCACGTTAGGCACGAGCCACCATTTGCTGACCGGCCCTGGGTTGTCACGGTAGCAGGTCGGCAGTCCATGCTTGGTTTCTCTCTGGAATGTCTCAAGTGCGAGTCCTCCGCTTATGAGGTAGATGCATTCCGATGGCAACCTATCAGTCCCAGCGACGTTGCTAAAATCATGTCTGGATTCGGAGCCCCTTGGTGGATAGCGGGTGGTTGGGCCATTGATCTCTTTCTTGGGAAACATACAAGAATTCACTACGACACCGACATTCTGGTGCTGCGTAGGGACCAGAATTTGCTTTATGAACATCTACACGACTGGCAGTTGCACAAAGCCCACTCGGGTACACTTACCCGTATTGAGTCCGGCGATTTCCTTGAAGAAATTGGCGATGTCTGGTGCCGGAGCGGAGACGATAAGCCCTGGGCATTTCAGGTCATGCTGATGAATACACAGAGCGACAATTGGGTCTACAAGCGCTGCCCCGAGATTCGGGGGCCGATCTCAGAGATAGGTTTTCAGACAGCCGATGGCATTCCTTATCTGAAACCTGCGATTCAGCTTCTCTACAAGGCAAAGAGTGAGACCATCGAGAAAGATCGTCACGATTTCGAACACGCGAGTGCCCATCTGAACTCGGCGGAAAGGCTCTGGCTCATGGATGGTTTACGCCAACAGTTCGGCGAAGGCCATGAATGGATAGACTATCTGGAAGAGATAGGAGACAAGTCACCGTGAAACAGTTCCTTTTCGTAGCGTGTTGTCTGGTCATTGCCGGCAACACCCCCGTCAATGGACAGCCGAATCAGAAGGTGGCATCGGGAATCGCAGCCCTCAAGAGCGGCGACTACCCTAGCGCCCTCGTAGAATTGAACGACGCCCTGAGCGCAGCAGCCTTACTGACCACAGAAGATGCCTCGCAGGCCTACTTTTACCGTGGGATGGCCATCATCAGCGCTCATCAGGAGGCGTTGAGGCTACGCAGGCCTCCTCCCATTGCCGATGCATTTCTACGGACTTGCCAGGACCTGGCCGCGGCCAGCGCCGCCGATGATGGAAGCTGGACCGAAGAGATAAGCCAGTTGAGGAAGGAGCTGTACCGGCCGCTACTATCCGAGGGAATTCGAGCGCTGAACGGGCATGATTTCCAGAGAGCCAGGGATTACATGGATTGCGTCGTCTCTATCTCAACATCCACCATGGACAATGCCTATTGGCCGGCCTACGACATGCGTGGCCAGGCACGACTGGCGCTCCAGGACACGCTCGGTGCCATGGACGATCTTCGGCGGGCCACCGAAGTCTATCAGAGCAACCCGAACGTTATGCCGGATCCCCTGATCACCTATGTATACTATAGAATAGCCCGCCTCCACAGGATGAGCGTCGGCGGTATTGATCTTGCCATAGAGGCCGTCGCTTCCGGAAAAGCCGCACTCGCAGCGGAACGTGCAAAGATGAGTGATGATTTCACCGAACAACGGCTGGAAGAGAGATTCTCACGGGCGAAAACGGACATCGAAAAGCTGGAGCTGGATATGCTGCTGAACGATCCGGAGCGATATGCGCTGGCGGAAAGAGAGTTCAGTGAGGCACTTGTGCAGAATCCAGATGACTACGAGCTGCTCCTCGGATTCGCCTCTCTACTGGAAGCAACGGATCGGAAACGAGCCATACCCGTGTACGAGCAGGCCATTCGCGCAGACCCCGACCGACGTACTGCCTACTTCAATCTTGCAGTCATGCTGTTCAACGATGGTGCCGAACTGTTTACGGCATTGAAAGACGAACCCGACCTGACCCTGAGAAGATCGGCGCAGGAGCTTATCGGGAGCAGATTTGCAGCTGCGGTGCCGCTGTTTGAGAAGGCACACACGTTGGAACGTCTCAATGAAGATGCCCTTGACGCGCTGATCCAGATGGCCACATACCTGAAGCGCGATAAAGACGTCCAGAGGTACAAAGACATCAAACTGCGTGCGAGCAATCCATAGACCTGTTTCCAAGTAAAGGGTAAATCACAATGCAGCAGATCTCGCTCACCGGACCGACGTTGAAAACCAATCTACATACACATACTACGTTTTCAGACGGGGTGAATAGCCTTTCGGATGTGATCAAAGCATATGAATCGATGGACTATGATGTGCTCGCCATCACCGACCACAACCGATGGATGGATCACCGTGGCGCATCGACCGGTAAACTCTTAGTCCTGAACAGCAACGAGCCCTCACTCTCACATCGCGAGCACCTGCTTGCCACCGGTGTCATGGCTCCTTCACCCGTTGATGCAGGCGATCGATCCTGCGAACGGACCCAGGAAGTCATTGACTGGATCAACCAACAGGGCGGTTTTTCGACGCTCAATCACCCGACCTGGTCTGGAATGTCGGTTGATCGTTTGCTCGAACTGCAAAGGTATCATTCTATAGAAATCTGCAATGCCGGTTCCACAGGGCACGGATCAGAAATGTCGTTGACCCATTGGGACGAGTTGTTGCGGCGAGGCAGACGAGTGTGGGGTCTGGCGACGGACGATAGTCATTCAGACTGGGATCGCGGGTTGGGGTGGGTGGAGCTGTACTGCGAGCGGGACGAGACTGCCGTAACCAAAACTCTGAAAGCGGGGCGTTTTTATGCGACTACCGGTCCGAAATTCGAGCATATAATCTGTGACGGCGCCCGGCTGCAGGTACGTTGCGAACCCGTGATGGGAATCGCTGTTGTGTCAGCTGCGGGGCCTGTAAAGGTGGTGCATGGCGGGAACAACACGGTTCAGGAACTTGAGTGGGATCTCTCAAAATGCGACGACTCTTATCTGCGAATTGAAATCCACGGACATGACGGCAGGAAGGCCTGGAGCAATCCTATCTTCCGTGACTGACAGCCTGAATCCCTATCCCCATGTTGCGCCAATAGAGAACGGGCCATGGACACATTGGAGTCCACGGCCCGCCCGTTATCACACGCTACTTGCGTAGACATGCCTTGATTTCTCTTTGCGCGATCTGGGGAGATCGACACATCTCTCCAACTGTATACAGACTTAGATGTACGAGCCGTATCCTTATTTCGACTATCCCTCGATCAGCTTCGTATCACTGCTATCATCATCCAATTCTGCTACTGTTTCCACAGATAAAACGGCGTCTGCTGATCTCGGTATCTGTATGGGGCGATAACGGTTGCCGTCAACGGCATCACTCTCCTGAATTTGAACTCCCCAGGGTGTTTGCAGGAGACTAAGGGCTGCTGCAATGGCTATAATGAAGAGTACAGGTCCCCAGGGAATCGCCCGTACGACAGATAGAAACGACGTTTCCGTAGGCAACAGAATACCATATAACAGGATCGGCGCGAACACGATCAATATGGGCACTGACAATACTCCAAGCAGGTGCAGAAGAACTGGATGGCGCTGCACGGCCTGGTCGAAACGCGATGGTTTATCAGACATATTGAAACTCCTATCTTGGACGGACCTAATCAACCGGTTAGCGCATGCAAGAACGTGCAGTCACGCGAACGTCTTCGATACAAAGACCCAGTTCACACATATGTGGTTCATCATACGGCACAAAATTGTTCCAGATACCGCCCTTTTTCTATCACACATTTATACGGATGCACTTTTTGACCAGACTGCCGAAGATCGAGGTATTTCTCACCATCGAATCCTCTTGGCTAATCGTGGGAAGTACTCCATCCCCATCCGGACTGAATTGGCTGGTGAGGTGCCTTTGCCTGTGTAATCCCCTTCGTCCGCTAGGGTGATTAAGCAGTGTACATGACCTCAATAGCATGCCAAAAACTCCCTATTCTCTCAATCACAGGATCCTGTTTGAGCTAGTGTATTCTTATAACCATCAACGTTTTACGTTAGTTTTACGTCTGCCAATTTCAAAAAAGAGGAAAAAAAACTTACCCCCCAATGGATCTCTCGTATAATTAGAGTTGTCATGGATGACATGACATTTACGACACGCGAACAGAATACAGGCCAAAGACTGGTGCGC
>JABIQT010000693.1 GCA_018667995.1 Candidatus Latescibacterota bacterium | reverse complement strand
GTTCTACGATGAGGAAACGGGTGCGTGGAATGTACCGTCCGATGGGCAAGTAGTCATAGATGCTGCCAATAATAGGGCCCAACTTACCATTCGTCATTTTTCACTCTGGGCGCTGGCAGTCATCACACCTACGGGAATCGAAGATCTTAACGATGAGCTTCAGGTGCCTACGACGTATGCGTTGACTCAAAACTATCCCAATCCGTTCAATCCCAGCACCAGCATCCGATATGCGTTGCCTGAGTCTGGCCATGTCACTCTCAAGGTCTACAATATCATTGGGCAGGAAGTCATCACATTGGTGTCCCGTGTTCAACCGGCCGGGCGATACACTGTATCCTGGTCCGGTATCAATGGCCAAGGCTATAGCGCGTCAAGCGGTCTGTATTTCTACAGGCTGGCAGCGAAACCCTTAGACAGGTCCGCGGCATCATTTGTTGATATGAAGAAGATGATACTGGTGAAATAGGAGACACACTCGCGAATTCAGGACAGAGTGGTGATCCAAGAAGCAGGAAAATACAGCAGCCGGGTGTATTGATGCACACCCACTGACAGTTTTGGTGAGCACGGCGTCGGATTTATGTAACGCCTAGTTCATTCGCTTTAAGAATGTCTCTACCTGTGGTAGCAGCATCGGATCCGCTACCATAGCGATGTATCGTTGAATCGCTGCCTGTGCTTCTTGGATGCGTCCCACTCGGCTATAAGCTACACCGAGCCTGAAATGGATCACTGGTATTTCCGGAGACAGATCTGCTACCTTCTCATAGGCTATGATGGCCGCAGGATAGCGATGTATCTGGTCGTAGAGAATACCGAGATTAAAGTGTGCCTTGGCGAAATCAGGATCCAGTGTCACAGCGTTATTCAGCGCATCAAGCGCTTCATTGGCCATTTCCTGGCGCTCGCGTGCAATATCAAGTGACTCACGACTCGTCTTCTGGGCCTCATCTTTGGTAGTTCGCACCACTTGCTTCCAAGATTCTACCGCGGCGGTGTATTCCCCGTGCATCATCCAGGCGATGGAGAGCGTAGCGCTGGCAAGCGGATCAGAATTCTCGAGGGAAACGGCTGATGAAAGCACCTGGGCCGCATCCGCCCAGCGCTCCTGAGCCAAATAGGTCGTGCCGAGAGCTAATGTAGCTGCGGGCCATTCAGGACGGACTTCAAGGGCTCTATCGAAGCTTCTGGCTGCGTCATCGTACAGACCCAGAAATGCTTGATCTGCACCCTCCGTGTACCATGTGCGTGCCCGCCCGCCAACATCTGATGACCCGGATGGTATCCGTCTAAGGAGCAACCAGTCGGATTTTGACTGCTGGCTATTTGCTTCGGCCGATTTCGAGTTAATGCCTATCCAACCAGCAGACTGATTGCGCCAGGCGTCAACGATATCATCAAAGAATACGCGGTGTCCATAGGCCAATCCGAGGTTATTGTAGGCCTCCGGAAAGTCTTTTCGAAGTCGGATTGCCTTTCGGCTCTCGGCTATGGCATCTTCGAGGCGGCTCTGGTTGAGGTAGATCATACTCAGGTTGTTGTGGGCCTCGGCGATTCCCATGTCGGCTTTGATAACCGATTCGTACTCCACGATCGCCTCGTCATACCGTCCTGCTTCCGCATACAGCAGACCAAGATTAGTGCGTGCATCGTGAAATCTTGGATTGAGAGCCAGCGCTAATCTGTAGGCTTCCATGGCTGCCTCTGAATCGCCCGATTCGGCGTATAGACTGCCCATATTATTGTGTGCCGCTGCGAGATCGGGATCAACTCGTAGTGCCTCTCCATATGCGCCTATGGCCTGCTCTGTTAGCCCTTGGCGTACCCTGACATTTCCGATGTAGAGGTGAGCTTCTGCCAGCCCTTCGTCCTCAGACAGTGCGCGTGAGAAGGCATCGATAGCAGCTTCGTCGTCGCCCTGGTCATAGTAGGTAAGTCCAAGCGCGTAGGTATAAGGTGGCGGTTTCCCGCTCCGGGATGGAGCAGTGGTGCCACCCATTTGTCCGAGTTTGGACCGAAATGCCTCGATGCGGTTGGTGCGCGATCGATTGGCGGCTGTTAGTGATGTTCCTTCGATGGTTCCGACCATTTCCTCAGGTAGATCCGGCGTCTCGGTAAATAGTGCAATCGCTTTCTCGTAGTCGCCCTTGCGTGCATATACCAGCCCTAGATTATAGTTTGCCAAACTGCTTGTTGGATCGATATCCAGTACTTGCTGATAAAAATCCTGTGCTTCATCATAGCGTTCCTGCCTGAAAAATATGTTTCCGATACCGGCTAGCAGATCGGGATCTCCTGGCGCGAATACGAGTGCTTCCCTGTATGCATCGAGCGCCTGCTGGTGTCGGTCAATAGTCTCACAGGCTCGGCCAAGGCCTATTAAGGCGCTACGCAGGAGGCTGCGGTTTTCGTCCCTAAGGCGGCGCGCCAGACCTACGGCGCCTTCGTAGGCCGAAATTGCACGCTCAGTATCTTGCTTGCGGGTATAGGACGCGCCAAGATTCAGACGCCAATTCAACTCGTTTGGAGCCATTACAATGGCTTGTTGTGACTCGGTGATGGCATCGTCATATTTTGCGGCGTAGTAGAGAGCGACACCTAGATTTCCATGAGCGTCAGCAGATGCGATATCCAGTGCGAGTGCACGATTGAATTGGGCAATAGCCTGGTCATAGTTGCCCTCTGCGACAAGTACATTTCCTGCCTCGATGATCTCCGAAATCGTCGGAGTGTTGGAGCTATCTCCGGTTGTGGCTGTGTTCGATGCAGCGCAGCCCTGCATTACAATCAGTATGCCAAGGATAATTGCCCGGAGAATTCCACTGTATTGGGAGAAAGGTCTCTGAATAGTCACATTTACTCCTGTGATGATTCGCACTCTCATTCTCGAGGATCTCCGTCCTCGAGATGGTGGGCCTATTGGTAGATACTAGTAATCGAGATCGTTGTGATACCTCATCCGGGCCACATACCGATTACTCAATGTAATGTAATTCAATACATCGGTCCATGTTTGACCTTTACAATTAATGAAGGAGTTGTACTTTTTACGAGATCTCCACCGCTTTTACGTCTATGAATCCATACAAGAAACAGCCCACCTACAAAAAGAGCTTGTTATCTAAACATTAGTTTAGTATAATGGGTTCTGTTGTGAATGGTAAATACTAATTTCGAGGGAGGCAACCAGTGGCAGAGAATCGAGCGAACGATGCGGAACGCAGCAAGGCGATCGGTGCGGCCGTCATGCAGATCGAACGACAGCACGGCAAAGGATCCATCATGCGTCTGGGTGATGAGAATCCACTGATGGACGTAGAGGCGATTCCTACGGGCTCCCTCACGCTGGATCTTGCCCTGGGGATTGGTGGCATACCCCGTGGCCGCGTGATTGAGATTTATGGTACGGAGTCCTCTGGAAAAACGACACTTGCGCAACATATCATCGCCGAGGCCCAGAATCTGGGTGGCTACGCTGCATTTATAGACGCGGAGCATGCTATTGATGCCCGCTATGCCAAGCGGCTGGGTGTAGATATCGATAATCTGTATATCACGCAGCCCGATACGGGGGAGCAGGCGCTCGATATAGCCGAAACCCTTGTCAGGAGCGGCGCATTTGATGTGGTCGTGATCGATTCCGTTGCGGCATTAGTTCCCAAGGCGGAAATCGAGGGTGAAATGGGTGATTCCCACGTGGGGCTCCAAGCTCGGTTAATGTCACAAGCACTTCGGAAGCTCACGGCCGCAATTAGCCGATCTCGGACCAGCGTTATTTTCATCAACCAGGTCCGCATTAAGATCGGTGTTATGTATGGCAATCCAGAAACCACCACCGGTGGCATGGCACTGAAATTCTATTCCTCTGTTCGCATAGAGGTGCGTCGGATCGGCCAGATAAAGGGTGATGATGCATCGGCAGGAATTCAGGTGCGTGCCTCAGTGAAGAAGAATAAAATGGCTGCGCCATTCCGGGATGCTCAGTTTGATATTCTCTATGGAGAAGGTATATCCAAAGAGGGCGACTTGATTGAACTCGGAGTCAATAACGGCATTATAGACAAGAGTGGTACCTGGTTCTCGTATAACGGGGAGCGTCTAGGGCAGGGCCGCGAAAATGTGAGGAAGCTACTCAAAGAAAACAAGACTATGGCCCAGGAAATCGAGAAGAAGGTACGGGACATACTGATGGGCAATTCGAAGGACGAATCCGAACAGGCGTCTGCCAGCCCGGGAAGCGCAGAAAACGGAGCTATGGCAGCCACTGTTGCTCCCGTGGCTACTGCGCGAAAAGGGAAGTAGCGACAGGTGCTTAGTCGGGCCGCCGAGGTCTGGTACCTGTCGTAAACAGTATAGATAATGGATAGACCTTAATAAAGAATACCGCCGGGAGAGATTTTTCGGCGGTATTCTTTATTAAGGTCTTTAACTTACAGCTATTGGCCTAATACACGCTTCAGCTCGGCGGTTAGTGCCGGAACGACCTCGAGGACATCCCCTACAATTCCGTAGTCAGCTTTCTGGAAAATCGGAGCGTCGGGATCTTTGTTGATTGCAACGATACATTTTGACGACGACATACCGGCAAGATGCTGAATTGCCCCCGAGATACCGCAGGCTATATACAGGGACGGCGATACAGTTTTGCCGGTCTGCCCTACCTGGTCAGACTGCGGTCTCCAGCCGATATCCACAACAGCGCGCGAGGCTCCTACCACGCCACCAAGGACCTCCGCGAGATCCTCGATTATTCCAAAATTCTCGGGGCTTCCCAAACCCCGACCACCCGAAACAATAATGGGCGCCTCTGTTAAATCTTGCTTGCCGCCCGTAGCAGCAACAATCTCCTGCACCGCCACACGGATGCTGCCTGCTGTGACGCTGGTTTCCAACCGTTCGACAATGGCATCAGTACGGTCGTCGAGAAGGCTGGATGAAAAGACATTGGGTCTCAAGGAAACGATCTGTGGATCAGCGTTGATTATGACCGTGGCAATAGCCTTGCCGGCGAACAACGGTCGTTGAATCCGTAGACGACCATCCTGTACTGCGACTCCGATACAATCAGCGGCTAAGCCAGAATCCAGTGCGGCGGCCAATGCCGGTCCCAGAGCTTTTCCAGAAACCGAGGCCGATAGGAGAATAATTGATGGTTCTACCGTGCGAGCAATGTCCGAAAGGGCCGCGGTGTACCCCTCACTCGTATAATCTGCCAGCGCCGGAGAATCAGCGACAATCACACGGTCAGCGCCGTACTTACCAAGGAGAGTAGACATGTCTTCCACATTGTTACCGATTACTGCTCCTGTCAATGTGATGTCTAGTTCCTTCGCCAACCTGTGTCCGAGACTCATTGCTTCGAACGCCGAATTCTTGAATTCTCCATCTCTTTGCTCTGTATATACCAACACGCCTGCCATGTCATCTCCTAAGC
>JABIQT010000190.1 GCA_018667995.1 Candidatus Latescibacterota bacterium | reverse complement strand
TAACAGTCTATTATGTGGTGGTGCAACCACGGATGGATACGGTTAGTGGCGTCATGTGGCAGAACCATTTGTGTTTGAATGTCATCCGATGGCGATTGCATCGGACCCGGTAGAGATATGGATTCTGCCTCCAAGATTGGGCTCCGAACACAACCGTGGTACCGCCCTCAGGCACGCTGCTATCAGGACTCATGGTGTTCGTGCTCTTGAACGGTATATCCAAGCTAACCGGCGGATTGTTGCCCAGATTAACGATCGCATAGTGGATATTGTGAACTTCTCATCTACTAAGATCGAATGTACCTATACGAAGAGCTATAGGCCGGTTCACACATGTGGATGCTGAGTCGGCTGTCTTTGGCGGTTGCCCTGCCGGTCTTGCACCTTGCGGCCAACGGCAGCGATACTTGACCTGCGGTGATAGGGAAGACGATCCATCCAATATAATGTGAATCATAAGCGCAGGAAACGGCAACCTGCGGCTGAAGCGACGGCACTTCTCGCGTTCGGACACCTTACACGCCGTGGTGCAGGACTCCATGAGAACGAATCCGACCTCAATCAGCTCCCTGTTTCCCAGTTCCGATTCAACAGTTTCTCAGCCTCTCGTACCGTCCGGCTGACTACCGTCTCTGCAGTCTCTAATCTGTCGATCAGGGCTACCGCTTCGCCCACAAAGGTGTTGGCCACTGCCACATTACCGTCTGCCCAAGCCTGAATCCACCTTGCCGATTCGATTTCCGAAACTTCACGCAACCGATCCACGTTCCGATGCCAGCGATCTGTAAAGCCGTTCTTGAGGACTCTGGCACTGTACCTATCCGGCCAGGCGATTTTCCTTGCGATGTCCATGACCTGCGAACGTATGGTATCGTCCCCTGTGGCCTGCAGTGCGGCTTGATGCATGTTCTCGTGAACGCCGGCCTCCCGGGTTGCCCAAAATCGTGAGCCCATGACGATCCCATCGGCACCGAGCATTAGGGCAGCTGCAAGTCCCCGTCCATCGGCGATGCCCCCAGCCGCGCAAAGCAAGGTATTGCTGGATCGCGTGGCGATCAGATCCGCCAATTCCGGTACCAAGCTCATGGTGGCACGCGTCTCGCCGTGGCCGCCGGCTTCGGCGCCCTGCGCCACGAGTATATCTGCGCCGCAATCCAGAGCGTTCCTGGCGTCTTTGAATGTCTGCACCTGGCAGATTACGGGGATACCCCGGTCTTTTATTTTCTGAACATGGCACTCCGGATTTCCAAAAGACAGGAACAGAGCCTTGGGTTTCAAGTCCAAAGTGCTCTCCAGCACCTCGGGCCTCTCATCAATTGACCAGGTGATCAATCCACAGCCGACACCTCCATCTTTCACCGATGAGAACTGTTCCTCTATCCAGGTGATATCGCCGTATCCGCCACCAATCATCCCCAGACCTCCCGCAGCCGAAACGGCGGTAGCCAGTTTGCCCGTAGCTGCGATGGCCATGGGCGCAGATATGATCGGGTGGGTTATGGAAAGGCGTTCGGTAAGTCGTGTATGCAAGATTCAATCACTCCTCGTTGAAGCATGCCACTTTAATGAGTATGACATTTGTAAATGATCCTCACGGACGCAGGGATCCACATCGCACCGGGCAGACAAAAAAGTCTCTCTGGTTCACGAAAAACTCTCTAGGCGCTTCGTCTGGTTTTCGAGCGTGGCGACGGTACGCACGCTTCATCCGTGAAGTTAGATCTCGCGTTTTCCAGAGACTCGAATGCGGGTGCCCATGCCCGGAGCGATAGCGCGACTACTGCATGAGGGTGACGCGGTTCGGACGGTCTAATCTCCATTCAGGTCGTTTCTTGGACTGTAAGGCGAATACGGGGGCATGAAGCACACGTATGAAACGGTCTCAGTTCAGACATGTCGTGCAGAACGACTCACCGATGACACGACAAGAAACTGAACAATGATACGAATTAGGTTAGATCTCCTCGAAGATAGCAACATTGGTAGCAAGTGTGAACTATTTGTGCCTTTGACTGAATACGGCGGCAACTGACCTTGTTCGCCCTACTTCCTTTGGAGTTAGGTCAATTCTTCAGAGTCAGGAGTGGACCCGCTGGCCATCGTGATTTGTTTTCATCCGAGCGTATATGCTTCCCTTATTCCGGACATGCCTCCTTATTACCGACACTCAATATTAAAGGAGATCAGAAATGTCGGATAGGGACCTCATTTTAGCGCTTATCCAAGCAGGTGGCCATATGGCCTTGGCCATAGAAGCGGCAGAGCGGCCGGAAAGGTTTGACGACAAGCATTGGTACGCGGCTGTCGGAACGGGTAGAATAGACCTCTGCAGCCCACTTGTGCAGGCCGGTCTTTCCCCGAAAGAGACGAGATTTGACAGATCGCCTCTGCACTTTGCGGCTTACCTTCACAAACCAGAGATTGTGCAGTGGCTGGTGGAACTGGGGGCGGATCCCAATAAGCCGGACGGCGAAGCCTACAAACCGGTGGATCTGGCCTATGAATTCGCGACGAACGAGCCCTCCGCCGCCCTCGTAGACGCCCTTATCCGTGCTGGCACGGAGATCTCCATCTGGACAGCTGTGAGAATGGGGCAACTTGATCGGTGTAAAGCTATACTGGAAGAATCACCGGATCTTCTCAACGCATTCTCAGACGGCATATCCCTGACGCCGCTTATGGTGGCAGTCAGAATGAACCGGCTCAGCATTGCAGAATTCCTCATAGCATCGGGGGCGGATGTCAACGCCATAGGCCCTTTGGACAATGATGGTATGGGCGCCAATACGGTACTGTGGTATGCGGTTCAGGGCGGCCGAAAGGGCCGGGAAGCGGTTGTAGAACTACTACTGGCACACGGAGCAGACGTAGACTTCGCGTGCGAAGGTGGCTCGACAGCACTGCATATGGCGGCCCAATGGGATCACCCCGATATGGCTCAGATTCTTGTCCAGAATGGTGCAAATAGTTCGTGCTTAGATGATAAAGGAAAGACGCCGGCGGAGATCGCGCAAATGCATAATTCGAAGGGAGCGATCGAGTATTTCTCCACTTTGAGCCGACGTTAGGGTACGGTTAATAAAAGTTTGTCCTGAAAGAAACGGTCTTCGCATCATGCAATGATCTAATATGCTTCCGTTTTGGTAGCACAGTGCATGGCCCCAAGCATCTACCGGCGTGCAATCCTCAAATTAACTGCTGGCGGCCGATCTATCGCTCGGCTGCCCGAGAACAACCGTCGTCGCGTATTCCATTCTGATTGTGCCATTCTCCGAAAAATGCTCAAACGCGTCACGATTGATGGCCTCAAACTCAGCGAATTCAGGATCATCCGGTTCCGGTGACTCGACTCCGGAACATGCTGCTCCAAAATACGCTTCCCAGCTCTGTGCGTTTTCGGTGTCGTAGTTCAGAATCTTCGTGCAATCAGGTTCCAGCAGGATATCGGTGGACAGGCGATGCCAATTCTGTCTGGTGCGCCTCGAGAGCCCGGCTAGCGCGGACAACCTGGAGAACAAGTAATCCGAGAAAGCTCCGTTGGTAAACCCGTATGAAAAAACCGCACACCATCCTCCGGGTTTCACTATGCGGCGAAACTCATCAGCGCACTCCTCACGAAACCGGTGAAAAGCATTTCCCACCACGATAAGATCCACAGAATCATCAGGTAACCCCGTCGATTCCGCACTCCCCTCCCACACCTCCACATTTCCCAAATCCACCAGGGCTTCTTTCGCAACCTGCCTCATCCCCACACTCGGCTCCACCGCCCAACACCGCTCCACCCGTCCGGCAAATATCCGAGCCAACTGTCCTGTCCCAGCCCCAATATCCGCTACACACTCCACCGCCCCAATCTCTGCAAGCACCTCATCCACGGGCTCGATGGGATAGGGAAGCCGATACGCCTCGTAAAGCCCAGCCTTCCGATCCATCATTCCTCCTGACAAAATTCGCCCCTATTGCTAAGTATTTCGGTGGTCAAAACTACCCGACCAGCCTGTCGTAGTGATCTCTCTCAAGCATTTCTATTCATACCGCAAGGATTCCACAGGATTCATGCGCGCAAATCGCAACGTCTGTAACGCCACCGTGCACCAGGCTATCAGCAACGCGGCCAATCCCCCCACCACGAACAGGCCGGGCGTGATGGGCGTAGCATAGGCAAAACTGCGCAGCCAGTCCGCCATGACAAAATAGGCCAGGGGCCAAGCGAAGAGATTCGCCACCACCACCAGGATCGTGAACTGCCTCGATAGCAACATGATCACACTGGGAATGGAGGCGCCAAGGACCTTGCGCACACCGATCTCCTTGGTGCGCTGCTGGGTGGCCAGTGAGGCCAAACCCATCAACCCCAAGCAGGCTACAAAGAGCGCCAGCGCGGCGAAGACGGTGAAGATCTCGCCCACCTGTTCGTCGGAGCGATAGAGGCTGTCGAAGTCCTGATCCATAAAGGTGAAGTCGAGGGGATATCGCGGATCTACGTCGGTCCACACAGCGCGCAGGTCGGCAATAGTATCCTGCATGCGGTTCGGATCGATGCGGACGATAATGTGGGAGTGATAGGAATTGGTGAAGATGACCATGGGCTCGATTTCATCATGAATGGTACGCAGATGAAAGTCCTTTACCACGCCGATCACTCGCCCCTTTGCCCCACCATAGGGTACCCACTCAAAGCGTTTGCCGATGGCGTCCAGCGGGGTGCCCCAACCAAGGAATTTCACCGCAGTCTCGTTGAGGAGAAATCCAGTGGTCGAGTCGGTGCCCCAGTCCGGCGAGAAGTTCCTGCCGGCCAGCAGCTCGATCTCCATGGCGGTCAGATAGTTCTCGTCCACTTCAATGGAGGTCATCATCAACTCTTCCTCGGGAGCCATGCCCTCCGGCCGCACCGGCATGAGCGGCATGATACGCATGCCGGGAATGGCATTGGTTGTGGCAAAGGCGATTACTCCGGGCAGCTGTGAAGCGCGAGCCTTGATGGCTGGTGTGATCTCCCGCTGGGGGCTGCCCACGATTGGCACCACGAGCACATGTTCTTTATTGAACCCCAGTCGGCGGCTCTGAATGTAGCCCAATTGATCCTGGATCACCGCCGTGCTGATGAGCAGAAATATGGACATGGTGAATTGTACGACCACCAATCCCTTACGCATGAGCACGCCCTGGGTGACCGAGACCTGTCCCCCCTTCAAGACGGTGACGGGCGCAAAGGACGACAGAAACAGCGCAGGATAGCTGCCCGCTCCCAGGCCTATCACAAAGGGGCTAGCGGCAAGAGCCGCCAGCAGGAGACCGTTGTCCAGCAGGAAAGCCAACTGCTTCCCGGCGAGGGTATTTACGGTCGGTATGGACATCAGTACCAGTAGAATGGCGACCGCGGTCGCGCAGGCGGCGAGGATGACCGTCTCCCCCATGAACTGTGCCATGAGCTGACTGCGCGAGGCGCCCAGCACCTTCCGGACGCCCACTTCTCGTGATCGCATAACAGACCGGGCCGTAGCCAGGTTCATGAAATTGATGCCGGCGATTACCGGGACCAGAAAGGCAATGAGCATGAACAGGAGCACATACTGATAGTTGCCGTTGGCCTCGTGCTCACCCTCCCGGTTGGAATGCAGATGAATATCTGTCAGGGGCTGCAGGGACGGAGCAAAACTCTTTCCGGCCTTTTGAAGTGTGTCACCGATGTGGCGTTCTATGAATGCGCCCAGCTGCGCTTCCAACTCTTTCGGATCGGCGTCTTTGCGCAATTTGAGGTAGGTATAGAAGTTATCATGGTCTTCCCAGTCTGTGACGTCCAGATCTCCGATGGCCACAATGGTCTCATAGGAGGCGAACATATCCGGGCGCAGGTGCGAATTGGTAGGTATATTCCTCATGACGGCCGAGACCCTGAAATCCCAGCGCTTGTCCACATTGATGATGCGCCCCACCGCATCCAGCGTGCCGAAGTATTTTATGGCCATGTCTTCGGAGACGACCATGGTATAGGGATCGGACAGGGCAGATTGGGGCGTGCCGCTTACCAGAGGAAAATCGAATACCTCGAAGAGATTGGCTTCAGCCCAGGTGATTTTTTTCTCGTAGAAATGGATGTCCTCAAAGGTGATGAGCCAGGCGGTTCCTGTGCCCCGCATGCGGGTATGGGATTCGATGCTCGGAAACTCCCGCTGCAGTGCGGGGCCCCAACCCGTCGGCGTGCCCGCCTGGAGGATCGTCTGACCGCCGCTGGTTTCATCGTCTACGACGCGATATATTCGCTCCGCGTCCGCGTGAAACCGGTCATAGCTCAGCTCATCGTTGATATACAGCAGAATCAGTATGCAGGCGGCCATACCTATTGCCAGACCAATGACATTGATAGTGCCGTAACCAAGATTGCGACTCAAATTCCGAAGCGCTACCTTCAGGTAGTTTCCGAGCATGGCGGGTCCCTTCGTGCTGATCTGATGTATGGCGGATTGCTCTACTATAAACACGATTCGGATGCATGTACAAGGTTACCTGCGGGAGAGAGGCAGGCGCCCGTTCTCCGATGCCCCTCGGGGGGCCAGTTCTGCAAGGTTTCGAACCTGAAGG
>JABIQT010000926.1 GCA_018667995.1 Candidatus Latescibacterota bacterium | reverse complement strand
GAAGCAGCCGTAACAGATCGCCTGGGCGCTTTGGTTTCAGGCGGGTAATTACCTTCTCTTTCCCGCCCCACGAAAATATGGTGACCGGGGCTGGTGATCCAGTGATCTCCGTTCCTTTGTCTGGGGTCAGGATGTGGACTTGGTGGCCCTGCGATACGAGCTGTGCCGCGATGTCGCGGACGAAGACACCCGCGTTTATGGATTCATCTGCTGTGACCGGGTAAGAGCTAGCTGCTACTATGATCTTCATTGGCGTGCGAATCCCCCAGCCAGTCCAGGAATGGTATGTCTACGAATCGACCTACAATATATCTTTTTGGAGCTAATGGAAAGTAAAACCGCCCTTCCAGAGGTACTCATACTGTGTCTGGCAACCGGGTTAACTCGTCCAATCGGTACAACCGGCGACGACTCATTCTTGCATGATCAAGCGGATACGATCGAGAGAAGCTTGGACTGCTCAGTAGTCAGGATTGAGGGTGTTTCAAGCATATAACTCCGGGGTGTAGCCGAGGCCACCATGTGGAGTCGGGTGCAATAGAGGATACCGCGAAACTGTCGATTTCATAGATCAACAACCGGCTACCGTCTCAACGGCCAGATGGTCCACGACTGCTTCCACGCTCCCAGTCTCAGTAAAGATCTTCAATTGGCGATCCGCACTTGTACCGATTTCGAGCATGGTTTCTATGTAGTCGATTTCACGCCGGATGCCCAGTGGTTCAACCACATCATCTATGATCTCCAGCAGTTCCTCGATTAGGGTGCGCACCGGAACTTCCTCGTCTTTGCCGAAATCGACCAACTTACCATCGAGGCCATCTTTGATCGACCGCCATTTATTCTCCGCGATTAGCATGTGACGGTAGGTTCTCCAAGACTGGTTTTTTCGTCTGAGCTGGATCAATTTCGCCACCACTGCCTGGATAAGGGCTGCGATGGCCATAACTTCGTCAATGGTGGTAACGCAATCGCATATACGGAATTCCAATGTCGGAAAGCGTGGATGAGGTCTTACATCCCACCAGATCTTAGTAGGCTCGTCAATGCAACCGGTGTGAACGAGTGTTTGTACGTAATGCTCGTACTCATCGGCCGAGTCGAAGGGCTCCGGTAATCCTGTTCGCGGCAGGTCAGCGAATACAACGCTCCGATAGGACTTCAATCCTGTATTCTCCCCCAGCCAGAAGGGAGATGACGTGGACAGGGCAAGGATGTGTGGAAGGAAATAGCAGACCTGGTTCATGACATCAATCCGAAGCTCACGATTAGGTACTGCGACATGGATATGCGTGCCGAAAACAAGCAGGCGTCTGGCGATGTACTGAAGATCTGCAACAAGGCTCCTGTACCGGTCCTTTTCAGTAATGTCCTGTTCCTGCCATCGTGAAAATGGATGGGTACCCGCCGCCACGATCTTGTGACCGCTTTTGTCCCCAATCTCGCACACCATCCTTCGGAGCCTGCTAACTTCCTGCCGTGCCTCGGAGATATCGCGACATACCTTGCTCCCAATTTCGATCTGGGACTGTAGGAATTCGGGCTTTACCTGATCTCGAAAGACCATTCTACCTTTTTCAAGAAATTCGGAAACATAGGAGGTGAGCTCTCTCGTGTGAGGGTCGATAATTTGATATTCCTCTTCGATTCCAAGCGTAAGTTCTTCTGGATTCATCGGGCTCCCCGCCTATGGGATGGTTATGTGGCCGAGGCCAAGTTAGTGCTTGAAATCATCAGAGAATATCGGGTTATTGACGCGTTTAATCTAAGTCAAAAAGTGTGAAGTTGTCCAGAAAAACCAATGAGGATATATGGACAATACAGAAGCCACTCCTCAATCTGAATCGGCAGTGGAAGCTATTTTCATACTTTTGGATGAGAATGGCGGCTCGATCTACCAGACTAGGACGAGAGTTCTGTGGGTAGCCACGAGGGTGCCCAGGATCTGGTTCAGGTGACGTTCCTCAAGGCTTTTAAGAGGTGGAGACATTTCAAGGGACGGTCAAACCCGGCCACAAGGCTGTATACAATCGCTGCCCGTATGTGTTGCCGCGTGAAATATCAGCTGTCCGGTGAGCGGGAGAGAATGCAGTCACTCTCAGAATTGCTTCCTTCGCCAGAGGACGATATCCACGATCTGATTTCTTCCGACCAATCGGTTCCGGAGGAGGTTGAGAGAAATCAGTCTGTGAGAAATTGAGGGAAATTAAATATCAACGAATTGGAGCGCGTGCTCGCGGCCACAATAAATCGAGAATTACACGTCAACAAAGGAAGGTGACTCATGTCCTACCTGTCGCAACCATGGCCTTGGTACGTGGCGGGACCGCTTATTGGTTTGATGGTTCCGCTATTGCTGCTTCTGGGCAACAAGAAATTCGGAATTTCATCCACTTTGAGGCAGGTCTGTGCCGCATGTGTGCCTGCCGGTGTACCATTTCTTAAGTACGACTGGAAGGCAGAATCCTGGAATCTGTTCTTTGTAGTAGGGATAATAATAGGTGGATTCCTTGCCTCAACGTTCATCCCCAATACAAATGACGTGGCAATCTCAGAACCTACAAGAGCAGCACTATTGGCCCAGGGAATTACAGAATTTGGCGGGCTTGTACCCGTTCAGATATTTTCGTGGCAAGCGCTGGGCACCTTAAATGGATTTCTGCTAATGGTAGTCGGTGGATTCCTGGTTGGCTTTGGATCGCGATATGCGGGAGGATGCACATCCGGACATGCCATTATGGGATTGGCCAGTCTACAATCCTCGTCTCTCATTGCGGTGATAGGGTTTTTTGTCGGCGGGCTCTTCATCGTGCATGTAGTCTATCCGGTTCTGATGTAGCATTCGGTGGCATTGGGCTGAGATATTCATGCCCCACAGGCTGAGGAGAAAAACATGAAGCAGGCAGTTTATGTGGTACCAGGTTTGTTATTCGGAGTGTTTCTGTACAAGAGTGAAGTGATTTCGTGGTACAGAATACAGGAAATGTTTCGATTCGAGTCTATCCATATGTACGGTATCATAGGGCTGGCAGTCCTGGTCGGCGTCATATCCGTGTATCTCATAAAGCGATTTCAGGTTAGTGCGGCCAATGGAGAAGATGTCGATGTCCCTGATAAGGTATTCCATCATGGAAACTGGATAGGGGGTATCATATTTGGGATGGGTTGGGCGCTAACTGGGGCCTGTCCGGGACCTATGTTCACACACCTTGGAGCAGGTACCTCCATAATCGTTGTCGTCATACTCAGTGCACTAGCAGGAACGTGGACCTACAGTTATCTGCGGCCGAAGTTGCCACATTGACTACCGGGGGGACTGGTCTAAAATAGGAACAGATGCGATGCCTGCGGTTGCGCCAGCTTCGGTGTGGATTGGTACTTGCGGGTCGCACTTTTGATTGGCCCTGAATTCAGGTCTCAAGGCCCTTGAAAGGCATGTGTTTGCCCTGAACGAATTTGGGGATAGGGAGATAGTGCCGTTGGTTGATCTGGCCAACGGGCTTACCTCTAAATAGAAAGGCGCTTGGCCACGTATCCGCCGTGATCTCCGTAGTAGCCGGCAT
>JABIQT010000248.1 GCA_018667995.1 Candidatus Latescibacterota bacterium | reverse complement strand
TTCAGATAGACTGAGATTATTCCCAGCAGTCCAACACCAAGGTTCGTGGTAAACATGGCCACGATTTGCGTTAAGAGCGCGAAACTGACGTCACTCCATATCCAGACACAGGAGGCGCCGAAGAACCACACTACTATTATCGTCTGAAGCCCTTTATATGGGAAGGATTCAAACGATTTCCAGACCGCGCTCAGGAACTCGTGAGTGACACGTGTCGCAGCCTCTGGTATGGTAGCCAAGGTTCCCCATAGAGACGCAAGAACTGCGACATGATACACGGGAACCAGACCGCTGTGAATTTCGGCCCAGATAGCTGACTGACTTGTTAGGAGATCGAATGCATTGCCCGGCAAAATCTGGTGTCTCGGATAGAGTACAATGGCTCCGGCAATCATAAATGATGCCGTTACTATAAAGAGTACCAAAGCGCCCATTGCCACATCCCATCGCAATGGCGTTAGCAGGACTTGCATTCTCTGAACTTCGACCGGATTGTCTGACAGGTAGTCTATACGGGAGCCATCTTGAGACCTTGCCCGAATACGCTCAATATCGGGATGTGAAGTAATGCCCCAACCCCGGAGTCCGACCCAGTTTGAATACGCCAGATAGGCGCTGATGGTACCGCCGACATACCCAAACACTGTTACGAGATTCAACCAATAGTCGTTACGCGCAGCCGGTGGTCCCCAGTCGGGTACAGCTGGAAGACTGCCCACGCTCAATGTACCGATAAGAATACCGGATATACTCGGCCATACCATCCAGGTACCGAGCACGGTACCACACACTAAGACACCACATATGACAATCTGCTGACGCTCTAATCCGTGATAGGACATCGTCAGGCTGAGCGCCATTGCGGCACCGAGAAACAGCGTAGTAACCAGATTCTCCCAGAAGGTCGAAGACACGACCTGCGGGAAGGCCCCTTCGAATAGAAATACCACCAGATTTCCGCAGGGCTTTGCCACCGCCGTGAGTGCCAGGCTCAATCCCACGAGCTCGATAACGATCAATGTCAATATCAACCAACCCCGCGGGCCAGGTAGCCCTACGAGCGAATGACCAATGTATTGACCACTCACGGCTGTATATCGCCCGAGCAGATAGGTGACGAATACGGCCTTCACCAGGACACCTACAAGTATCAGCCACAGAAGGCCATATTCTGCCCAGGCACCCACACCTGTCACCAGAATGGTTTCTCCAGCACCGATTGCCAGCGACGCAAGCAGCGCTGCGGGCCCAAAGAAGGCGAGTAGGCGTTTCATTTTTCGCAGAGAAAACGGCTCACCATGCAATCCCTCGTTCGGCGGGATTTCAATGAGGCCTGTCTGCGAATCCTGACTGGTACTCATGGCGGCACCTCGTATTTGATGACCAGCCCTATATATATGATGGAAGTCAAAAACGGTATCAGGATAGGATATATTGTCAAGAGAAAACAGGCATAAAAAGGAAACCCGCCACCGAATGGGCAGATTCGATGGCGGGAATGGGCGAGAGCCCTTGGAGGTAAGAACGAGGAGGAGGGGAGTAAACGGTAGCGCGTAAAGTCTGCGATACCGTTATACATTCTTTCCTTCTCTGGTCTATATATTGTGCAATCACTGTGCCAACAAACCGAAATCTCTTATTTCAATATAAACACACAACTTAATCAAGAGCGACTTCCTCCTACCCCGCAACCATGTAACAGTGCGCTACACTATTGTAACACTGCGTAACACTAACGTGTCACACAGTGTTACATGTTTTCTTTCATACAGCAATAGGACCAAGGTAAAATGCAGCGCCCGAGCCTATGTTTGCCCATGGTACAAGCTATCACGATGGACCTAAACATATGAAACTTCACAACTACTATCCATAGACTCATCCACATTCGGAATCAACAATAGGGCCAGACCTGTGGAACGATGCTGACGACATGGCAAAAAATGCTGAAACGAGCCTGTTACTTCCAGCTATCCGGCTACGGGCCACTTATCTGCAAGAATATCGTTACATGGCGTTACAATCTGTCACGCGGAGATACATCCGTGTTACGTGTCGCGACAATATCGATGATGTCCGGTGCTGTTAGACAGGGTAGGTATGGCTGAGGTAATCAACTGGAGATTTTGTATTTCTCAGGGTTCAGAGTACGATAGATTCGGGTACGATTCGTACCCAGGAGCCTGGCCGCTGCGGCCACGTTCCCATGGGTATGAGCTACGGCCCGTTTGATTACGAGCAACTCGGCCTCCTCCAGATTGAGGGGCAATTCATTCTGAGCTTCGAATCCGCTGAGGTCATCACTCCGCGACATCGATGAACCAAGATCATTGCCACCATTTTCCAGCGAGATGTTCGTCCCCATCGGCAGGTTCGGCAAGAGATGGAGGGGCTCTGCCTGAATGTCTTTTCCCCGGCTGTCAAGCAAAGCATGCTCGACCAGATTCTTCAACTCGCGCACGTTGCCGGGGAAACTGTACCCCTGCAAGCGTGTGAGGGCCATATCCGTTAACTGGGGCACAGGGATGGCCATTTCCTGAGCAAACAACTGCAGAAAATGATTAGCCAGCAACGGTACGTCCTCTTTTCGATCGCGCAGAGGAGGTACGCCCACAGCAACCTGCCGAAGACGAAAATACAGGTCCTCCCGGAATACGCCCTGAGCCACACGGGTCTGAAGATCCTGATTGCTGGCAACGATGATCCTCGCATCTATTTTCTGCTCCTTTGAGGATCCGAGCGGTACAACCACACCATCTTCGAGCACACGTAGCAGTTTTGGTTGGAGCTCAGGCGCCAGATCCGCTACTTCATCCAGAAAGAGCGTCCCAGTATGCGCGAGCGCAAAATACCCTTGCCGGTCCCGGTCTGCTCCCGTGAATGCACCTCGTACGTGACCAAAAAACAACGACTCCGCCAATTGTACCGGAATAGCAGCGCAATTCACCGGGATAAAGGGTCCCTCTCGCCGCCCACTACCAGTGTGGATCGCCCGGGCAATCAGTTCCTTTCCGGTTCCGCTCTCTCCGGTGATAAGGATTCGAATTGTGTCTGACTGGCGTAGCAGACGAATCTTGTCCAGTATGGTCTGCATGGTTGGGCTCCGACCAATTAAACCTTCCAGCCCCCACCTTTCGGCTTCCCGTGCGGTCAACATTGCAAGATGATCTGCCAGCTGGTTTCTCTCGGTGCTCAATGCATTGCGTTGCTGGATGGATTCTTATAGGTCGTGGTGTTTTCGAGTCAGTTCCTGGTGCTGCTCTTCCATCGTAGTGATCAGACGCCTGAGCGTGAGATGAATCTTAACACGCGCCAGCACCTCCTCAATGTGAAAAGGTTTGGACACATAATCCTGACTACCTGCTCGAAAGCCCTGGACCATATTTTGTGGTTGGTCAAGTGCCGTCAGAAAAATGACGGGGATACTCGAGGTCGCCTCTCTCTCCTTAAGGCGACGACAAACCTCCAGACCGTCAATGTCAGGCAACTTGATATCGAGCAGAATAAGATCCGGAAGTGCTTCCTCAGCCATGTTGAGAGCTACGGCGCCGTTTGTGGCTGCCAGTACATCGTACCCTTCCGTCTTCAATGCACGCTGCAACAACTTCATCACCGTCGGCGCATCATCTACGATTAGGATTTTCGAACCTTTGAGTTCAGGCGTAGTCGACATATTTGTTATAGTTTAGTGACCCACCGGTCAATTGGACTTCATGGCCAGTGATTCAACGATTTATAGGGCTGTTGGAAAGCCATTGTTCACGGTCCGAAGATGGCTTTCATTCAGGTGTTTGACGTACGGTAAGATATTCGATCGAGGTAAACCCGACAATGATGGTAATCACGCCCATCTTGCAAAAAGGGTTTCTAATGGACCTGGCTCATGGTTTGAGTTAATGTCCTGGGCCCCGCGAACAAGTTCCGTCGCAAAGATCACAGGGCAGTTGTTCTTTCTCAACCAAATTCCCCCGGGAGGCAGTAGGGTATCATAACCGGCTTTATCCGCGATCAACCACGGCCTCAAGAAGGCTTTGGGGATTACTAGCCTTCCACGGCAAACTCACTTCGCATCAATAAGATCGCTAAGTGAGGTGCTTTCGTAGCAGCTCGTTCACGAGCTTGGGGTTTGCCTGCCCCTTCGTGGCTTTCATGACCTGCCCCACGAAGAAGCCGATGAGCTTTGTCTTTCCTGCACAATAGGCTTCTGCCTCCGAGGGATTAGCCGCTATCGCCTCTTTCACGATGGACTCAATGGCGCCTGAATCAGAGATCTGCCTCAACCCTTCCGCCTCGATAATCGTTCCAGGATCATCTCCTGAAATCGCCATTTTATCCAAAACATCTTTGGCGATCTTGCCACTTATCTCTTCTTCTTTCATTTTTTGAAGCAGACTGGCAAAGCGAGCGGCAGGAATTCTACGGTAGAGCTCGTGACTATCCAAGCTCTGTTCATTCTGAACGCGGAGCAGTTCACTGAGCATCCAGTTTCCCACGGTTCTGGTATCGTCGTGGATTTCGGCGACTTCCTCAAAGTAATCAGCGCGGTCCCGAGTTTCCGTCAGCGTCTGAGCCGTGGCTTGGGGTAGCTGATATTGGGATTCGAACCGCGCCTGACGGATATGCGGCAATTCAGGTAATTCAGCGTTTATCTGCTCCACCCAATTACGATCAATCTCCAGCGATACCAGGTCGGGATCGGGAAAATATCGGTAGTCAGACGCCTCTTCCTTACTGCGCGTTGAGAAAGTCTGCTTCGTGGCCTCGTCCCATGCGCGCGTCTCGCGAATGATATCCGCACCGTTGTTCTTCGCTTCGATCTGTCGCTCTACTTCGTATGTGATTGCCCGCTCGACGGCACGTATGGAATTGAGATTCTTTATCTCGGCGAGCTCACCCAATGGGTCACCAGGTTTTCGGACAGACACATTGGCGTCGCATCGCATGCTGCCCTCCTCCATATTACCATCACAGACGCCGATGTACTGCACGAGTTGCCGTAACCTCGTCAAGAATGCCGCTGCCTGCTGGGGAGTTTCGATATCTGGTTCGCTGACGATTTCTATGAGCGGCACGCCTGCCCGATTGTAATCGATGTAACTCTGACCTGAGATGTATCCAGGCTCATCATGGATGGATTTGCCAGCTTCCTCTTCAACGTGGATTCTACGAAGACGTATGAAATGGGAACCATCATCCGTCTCGATCTCAACGGCTCCACCAATCGAGACTGGCTCTCCGGCGCGATCGTATTGAGAAATCTGGTAGCCTTTCGGAAGATCGGGATAGAAATAGTTCTTGCGCGCAAATTGACTGACTTCCGCGATTCGTCCGCCCACTGCCAGCGCCATCCTCATGGTATAGGAGATGGCACGTTTATTAAGTACAGGCAGCACGCCAGGCATTCCAAGACATATGGGACAGACATGCGTGTTGGGGGCTCCGCCAAAGGCGGCACTGCATCCACAGAATATCTTGGAATTGGTCAGGAGTTGGGCATGTACTTCTAAACCGATCACTGCTTCATAACTCATGGTTCGGTATATCTCCTCAACGAGCCTGCTCATACGCATAGGCGGCTCGCAGTATTTCCGCTTCACCGAACTGGGGCCCAATAATCTGCAGGCCCACAGGAAGGCCCTCGGAGGAAGTTCCGCATGGCAATG
>JABIQT010000572.1 GCA_018667995.1 Candidatus Latescibacterota bacterium | reverse complement strand
CTCGAGCCTTTTTTTTCCTGGGTCGGACAACTGTTTCGCATCGGCGTATCGGTGGAATTCACCTTGCTCTGGCCGCGGGCGTTCTTCCATTTCAGGAAGCACGACAGTGGGCTCTGGGCGGATGCGGCGAGGCGCTTCGCCAAGAACAATCTCTCCGTGATCGGCCTGGCCGTTGTTCTCCTCCTCTCAAACATTGCGTTGCTCGCACCGTGGATAGCTCCTCTGCACTACACTAAGCAGAATTTCATGGTTGCCTGGCAGTCACCGTCATGGGCCTATCCATTCGGAACGGACGGTCTCGGGCGTGATCTATTTAGTCGCGTAATCTATGGCGCGGAAATCTCAATGACGGTAGGATTACTCGTACAGGTCATTGTCTTTTCAATTGGAGTGCCACTTGGTGCCATCGCAGGCTACCTTGGTGGCTGGGTCGATGAAGTCATCATGTACGTCGTTGAGGTGATGTCCGCTTTCCCTGGGCTGCTATTCATAATTCTGATTATGGCTGTCTTTGGCCCCGGCCTCTTCAACATCTTTGTGGCAATTGGCGTGACAGGTTGGGTAGGCGTGTGCCGGATTCTGCGCGCTCAGATTCTCTCATTGAAGGAAAAGGAATTTGTGCGAGCGGCCAAATCTATGGGCGGTAGCCATCGGCGTATCATCATGTCACACTTACTGCCCAATAGTTTGACTCCTTTAATCATTGAAATCACGCTGGGGATTCCATTTGCTATTTTTGCCGAGGCTGGCCTCAGCTTTATCGGCATTGGCATTAGCCCCCCAACACCCAGTTGGGGACAGATGGCGGGCGAAAATGCGCCGTACATTCGATCCTATTGGCACCTGGCTACGTTCCCTACGATCATGATTGCCATGACCATGCTCGGATTCCAGCTAATGGGCGACGGCATGCGTGACGCAATCGATCCCAAAATGAACGAATAAGGGACTCCCGTCGTGTGTCCTCACTGCGGTAGTACCCGAATCCGCCGATCCCACAGAAACAGTGCCGTTGACTATTTGAGGTGCTGGCTCCAAGCAGGCTATTTTCCGCATCGATGCCGCACCTGCCAGACCAGATTCTGGGGGCACGAGGAGTCTTTGAAGTCGACCGTCAACGTGCCCGATAATCTGGATGAGTCCGACACCAGAATACACACCCCTCCGAGACACCATATCGGAACAAGATCCAAGCATAGCTATCGTAAGTGGATAATCAAAAAGACAAACTTCGAACCGGAAGTACTGCTATTACTTGCTATAGCAGGTAGCCTGATTCTCTATGCCGTGTGGTGGGCTATGGGGAAATACTAACAGGTTGAGACGAAGGGTTATTCCTCGCCCAGTTTCTTGTAGAATTCCTTGAATTTCATTTCTGAGGTGGCCTTCTGATCGGCATCCATCTCTTCATAGAATTCACACCTGATGGCAAAGTTAGGCGGAACACCTCCCATGTGTGGAACACCGAATCTCTCGTTTTTGAAAGTGTATATCTCACAGGTAACTTCGTCACCTGTCAATCCTGGCATAACATGTAGACAGTCGTAACATGATTTGCCTTGGCCGCCTCCCAGATTTCCCTTGGTCCAATTTTCCATGATCGATTTTAGCTTGCTCATCTCCGTATCCTCCTGAAACCATATGAGACCGACAAATTGCACTGTTTTCATTATACCGGTGGTCCCAAATCGTGTCAAGCTTCAGTGCACAACCGTCAGGCTAGCATCGAATATCACCGACCAAATTTCATTTTGAAATGAGACATCAAAATACCCATCAAAAGTGCACGTGGGTGCCTTGACTTCCAAATCTCTCCAACGTATATTTTCACGTGTATTATAGAGTATGATTTTCCGACTGGATCGGGGCAGATTCCGGTCATCCTGGCACGGCGGGGAGGTCTTGGCATCCGTACTAATCTCTTTCCGGCTTTCACGTGGTGAAGACGGCAAATGAAACGTCCTCCGTTTCGTACGTTCGCCTGCTGCGGAATAACCGTTCCTACCGTAACCTCTGGCTGTCTCAGGCTGTATCAAATGCAGGAGATTGGTTCAGCACTATAGCAGTTCTGGCATTGGTTCTTGATTTGACCGGTTCTGGTCTTGCTCTGAGCGTCACGATGTTAGCGCAGACTCTGCCATCGTTCCTAATAGCTCCTATTGCCGGGGTCGTTGCAGATCGGTTTGACCGCAGGTTGGTCATGCTGACTGCCGATATCCTTCGAGGTATCATAGCATTCGGATTTCTGCTTGTCGATGATGCCGGCGATGTCTGGATGATATTTCTTATCCTGAGCTTGCTTTCTGGATTGTCCCCGTTTTTTGATGCTACCAAGAGTGCCGCATTACCAGATCTTGTAAAGGGCCCGGAGCTCCTGGCCGCAAACGCTCTCTCAAGTGCGACTTGGGGCATCATGTTAACGGTCGGGTCTGCCATCGGTGGTGGCGTGGCGATGGT
>JABIQT010000191.1 GCA_018667995.1 Candidatus Latescibacterota bacterium | reverse complement strand
GACACGGCGATGTAGTCACCATCGGCAAAGACCAATTATCCGTCAAAATGATGAATAACCTACGGACCTCCATCGGGGCCACGGGGTTCATTTTTACCACGAATAACATCGGTGGTGAAATTGTACCCCTTCGTGCCGCCACGTTCCGGGTATTCAGAATTACGGATGACATTGTCGAATGTCGCGTTCTATCCCGATTGCGTCCCCTGTCTACGGTATATTGGTTCGGCGCTATCTTTGATGGGGCGGTCACAAGGGTGGAGACTGGCCGGTTGGAGGTCAGTTCCGACCCAACTAGCGCTACCGTATTCGTAAATGATGAGCGGCGTGGACAGACCCCCATAGAATTCGAACTCCCCAAGGGGATATATACAGTTCGGCTGGAGCTTGACGGTTTCATCTCCAGTGAACAGGGCATCGAGCTTGGCGCCGACGCGACTTCTGTGGTGACCGCAAAACTGCTTCGGCCCAATGGCATCCCGGATGGACGGTCGGCAGATTTCTATCTGCGCAAAGGGTTGGTTCTGTTTGACGGTGGTGAGTACGACGCGGCCAGAGCATATCTGGAGAGGGCACAACGACAGCTGCCGAACGACCCGTTTGTACGCGATATTCTGTCTCGCGCCATTGCCGGAGCCGTCAGCAACCGTGGCCTGCCCCGGTTGTCGGGTGCGAGCAAAGCCATGGTTGCTTCGGCACGTTTAGTGGCACGTAGATACATGAACCAGGGCAATCATGCCGACGCGAAAGATCATGTGAGAAAGATCCTTGATGTGATGCCAAATGATACAGAGGCGCGCCTGTGGTGGATGAAAATTGCGGCGCCTGTTGTAGAGTTTGGCGAAGATGGCAGACACATTGTTCGACTGCCGGACGATCGGGAGATGTTGCTGGTCGGCATACCGGGAGGCACTTTTGAAATGGGAGACCGGGAGGGGCTGGGCGACGACGATGAACTACCCGTACACGCCGTAACCGTCTTTGATTTCAGGATGAGTGCGCATGAGGTTACGGTCGCGCAGTTCGCATCGTTTTTAAACTTAGTGGGAAACAAACAGCAGGAAGGTGTCGTCTGGTTCGATTCTGCCGATGAAGATGCCCAGATCGGCAAAATAAACGGCCGATTTGTACCGCGGGATGGTACGGAAAATATGCCGATAACCGAGGTGTCGTGGTTCGGTGCACAGGCATTCTCCGCATGGATAGGTGGCCGCCTTCCCACGGAGGCCGAGTGGGAATTTGCCGCCAGAAATCGTGGGCAGAATATTCGATACCCCACGGGAGATAGCCTCTCCTCTATGGTTGCCAATCTGTCTGGTGTTTCAGGGGAGGACGAATGGGAACCCGCCAGTCCGGTAGGGAGCTTTCCGCCAACCCCGTTGGGACTCTACGATATGGCCGGCAACGTATGGGAATGGTGTCAGGATTGGTATGCGGGGGAATACTACGCGAGGAGCCGGGACACGAATCCTGCTGGACCACCTTCAGGTAGGGCAAAGATCCTGCGTGGCGGTTCCTGGTTTGATACACCTGAATCAGGGCGTGTCTCATACAGGAGCTGGAATGTACCCACAGATTCACGCTTTAATGTGGGGTTTCGAGTAGTCGTTCCAGGTGTACCATCTAATTGAATGGAATGAATATATCGCTTCGCCGTTACCAGAAAAGGCTGTTGAAACTTCGACCGTGCAGTAATCGAGGATTGAATAGCAGACGATGGATAGGACCCGGCTACTCGAAACGCAGTACTATTTGGACCTTCCTTGACAGTACCGAATGGTAAATTGCTCAGTATCAATCGTATACCGCACAAATTTCCTGCCAGCGTCGGCCTCTAGAAGGTAGTATCCTTATTCGTTACCGGGCACCAACGTGAGGTATGAATCAAACTGAGCAAGGCGTTCATGGCCTCAGTCGTACCTATTTTCTCGAGTGCTGCCGCCGAATGCCCCTGAACGTAGCGGTTTTCGTCGCCCAAGCCTTCCTGCAAGACAGATACGGCCTCCCGGGCCTGGTTGCCGAACTTCGCCAGCGAATAGGCCGAGTTGAACCGAACCTGTCCATCTTCATCTTTCATCAACTGCACCAGTGCCGGTACGGATGCCTCCGCATCGGCAGCGATATTGCCCAGTGCCTCGGACACGTTTCTTCGCACCCAATCTGAGGAATCGCCTACTAGCCGTACCAGTTCGGGAACCGCGCCCTCTGCGTCGTTCCCCATATCCCCCAGAGCATACGCCGCATATCCTCGTATCATCTCATTATTGTCAACCAGAGAGCCAACCAGTTCAGGAATCGCCGGGACACCAGCCGGACCGAGGCCATAGCACGCATCCCGTTTGACCTCGTCATTCTCGTGCCTGAGGCCATTCATAAGGACCGGTACGGCGTCGACTCCTAATAGGGGAAGTGAGTACGCAGCGCGAAGACGTTCGGGCTCTGAGTCACTTATCAACTCTTTCGATAGCCTGTCAATGTCGGTAATTCCGGTATCGGGAATGGCCATTGAGCTGCCGTTGCTGCCCGACAACCAGTCCCAGACATTGGACCATAGCGGCGCCCGAACATCAGCTGCGTCTCCGTTGAGCGCCAGTTGCTCTGCGGGCTTCTGCCAATGGCCTTTTGTCGGTTCGGTCATTCGGGTGAACTGAAACTTCATCATGTATCTTGTGTTGCCAGATAAATTGGGATATGCCCGATGCCATAGGTCGAAGTGGATGATGATGAGACTTCCTGCCTCGCCCGTCATGGGTATGCCCGCCGCGTCTTCGTTCTCTGGTCGCGTCTCGAAGTATTGTGTTCCCGGAATCACACCGGTTGGTCCGTTCTCCACAGTTACATCCTGAGGATAATACATGGCCATGACCCAACGCGGATGATGGTCGCGCATCTTCTTGTAGCCCCAGTAGCTATCCTTATGCCACCGGCCGCCTATGCTCTCTGGCGCGTTCACATGGGGATGGCGATGGGAGTGCATGATGTAATCAGGACCGAGGATGCTCGTTAAAGCGCCTTTGACTTTTGGATGATCATAGATCTGTTGAATTTGTGGTACCATGGGCAGGAGGTTATTGCCAGGATTGCCTTCTCGCGCGATAGCCTCAGATGTTCGTCGGTAGATCTCATCGTGGAACTCCCCCGGAAAATCCGTCTTAACCACGGTGAAACCGTTCGTGATGAACTGCTTCATTGTCTCATTGTCAAACAGGCATTTCTGATCGGTCATCGTCAAGATTCTCCATGTAGGTATGTCGCAAAACCGGATACGTCTATCAGTTCTGAACGCGCCCTAAATCTATCCCTCTATGGATTCAGCTCAATTCGTCTGCGACGGCGGTCAGCTGTTTTCACGAGGAGAAGCACGCGCCTTGGGCATCCAGGAAATCATCGATAGAAACGGACTTGAAATGCTGGCTCTCGGGCGGGGTGTGTGGTGATTCCGGTGTGCCCAGTTTGCCTAGGCTGTCACAGATTATTTCGCTGGCCTTTTCTGATCCAGTCAGCGTCCAGTCGGGGGTAGCCGATCTGTAGTAGTGGACCGACTTTAGCCGGCGCCGCATTATCTCCAACGCGTAATCTGGAAGGGCATCGACACTTTCATCCATCTTCAATCCCTCCGGCCAGAATACCCGGTTTACCTGATGACTGAAGATGCCGTCGATCATATCGGTCGCATTGCCCGGTCTGGCAATCCAGTTTGTGTCAGGCCATACGTCGAGCCATCCCCAAGCCGATCCACTGTCTGCCCAACAGGGCCCCATTTCCGGATCCATGAAGGCGAGATTCTGTGGATAGTCAAAGAATGCCTCGTTTCGGCCTCTCAGGTCATCATAGAAAGCTGTAGCAATTGCCAGTATGGCGAGGCCGGTCCCACGGATAGCCTTTACGCTATCAGGTGCCACCACCCCAATCCGGTCCTGGATATGATAGTTGGGCAGGAATTCAGAAAATCCAGCATAATGCTGTTCGTTTCCGATTGCCCGACTGTATGAGAAGTCACTGGATTCAAGAACAGTGCTTGTGTGCAAAACGTGTGTCCTAAGGGTAAACACGGCCTTGGACCTGATGTAGCACCACGCGGATATCAGGCCGTATCTTCAGTATACGCTTGATACAGAATGTAGGGGCGTTGAAACATGCAGGAACTGCTCAATAAAGTCCAGATTTTCCACAAGATGTTCGGTGGACACATTGAGAATCACTACCGTGCCGGTATTTCTGAGTCTCTCACAATTATGAGAGCAAGGCTACTAGTAGAGGAGGTGGACGGGTATACCGGACCTTCTGCTTATCCGATCGACGTCGACTATGCCCTGACAGACACACTGTACCTGTTTCTGGGAACCAATATATCGCATGGGATGCAGACTACCCGGTCGATCAATTCCATGCGGTTCATCCTAGCAATATGAGCAAGGTGGATGACCAAGGTCGGCCGATCCTCTGTAGGGACGTGATAATTGGCGCTTCCGACCAATTTTCCATTCCGGCTCCCGAATCGACATTGATATCCAACAAGTGCGGAGCATGGGTGGGGAGAAAATACTTGATATTCGACATACTCAAACCTATTTTTACGACCCTAAATAGGCCTGAACCCTCAGCTTACGGAGCACCACACAATGCCTGAGTCTTCCACAGAACATCCCGCCCTTTCCATAGACTCTGAGAGGTTGGCGCGACTGCAACGTTGGGCCGCTATCGCTTCAAATTCAGATGAAGAAGACGCATATCTTTGTCGGGAACTGAACAGCCAGCTGGATGCCATGGTCGTGCGTGTACTCGATCCAGCTCTGGATGCGGCACTGGAGCAGGTTGAACCTGCTACATATGGCGTGGAATTGACGTCTCATTGTGCGCCCTTGCGTGAGGATGTTGTC
>JABIQT010000192.1 GCA_018667995.1 Candidatus Latescibacterota bacterium | reverse complement strand
CCCGCCATACGACGAGACGACATCATGACCGACAACTTCCTCTAGCGAATATTGATCACCTTTTACAAGAATATCAGGCTTCAAGATCTTAAGCAGCGGTATCGGCGTGTCCTCATTGAAGACAACAACGTAGTCTACTGACGTTAGAGCCTCCAACATAGATATACGATCTCTTTGGCAGAAAATGGGCCGACTTAAGCCCTTCAATCGCCGAATAGAGGTGTCGGAATTCGCAGCCACTACCAATATGTCACCCAACTTCCGGGCACTGCTCAACAAGTGGATATGCCCAGGATGAAGAAGATCAAAACAGCCATTGGTAAATACCACAACTTTGCCACACCGCTGCGCGCGCTGGATGACCTCGACTAGTTCATTGGGAGGCAGGTTTTTCTCCACGACGCTCTGTTTCCTTTGAAATCATCTTATAGCTTGGTGACTTTTTCCTTGCCCGATGTCAATACCTTCGTGGCATTTCGTGTATCGACCACCGACACGGCGTTATCCACGATATGCTGGATATCGTAATCTTTATGATCGGTCACTATAACTGTACAATCAGCCTGCCGTAACACATCGACGCTAAGATCAACTGATCGCATGACTTGATCATCTTTCAACAGGATCTCGGGGATATGAGGATCGTGAAAGGATACGTGGGCGCCCTTTAACTCAAGAATCTCTACAATGTCTATTGCCGGCGACTCGCGTACGTCACCGATATCTGGCTTGTAGGCCACACCCAGAACCAGAACGCGAGATCCTTTGACGCTCTTCTCCATCTCATTCAGCGTATCCACGACCTTCGATACGACATAATAGGGCATGTTTGAGTTGACCTCACTAGCCAAGGCAATGAACCGAGTCGTGTAGTCCAGGGTCTTGAGTTTCCACGACAGATAATGAGGATCAACTGGGATACAATGTCCGCCGAGTCCGGGACCGGGATAGAAAGGAATATATCCGAAGGGCTTTGTGGCGGCGGCATCGATGGTTTCCCAGACATCCACACCCAGTTTATCGCAGATCAAAGCAATCTCGTTTACCAAACCGATGTTCACACTCCGGAAGGTGTTTTCCAGTATCTTAGCCATCTCGGCGGTCCGAGTGGATGAAACAGGAACGATCTTATCAATTATCTGTTGATAGAGCGTGGCAGCGACATTACCACAGATCGGCGACACGCCCCCGACAATCTTGGGAATACTACGTACTGGGAACTCGGTGTTACCGGGATCAATACGTTCCGGCGAAAAAGCCAGGCAGAAATCCACGCCGACCTTAAGGCCCGTTTCTTCCAGAATAGGAAGAATCAACTCGTCAGTGGTACCAGGATAAGTAGTGCTTTCAAGAACAATCAGCTGTCCTGGATGAAGATGATTCTTCAAACCTTCGACAGCCGATGCGATATACGATAGGTCCGGGTCTTTCGTCTTACTCAAAGGTGTGGGAACACAGATAATAGCCACATCTAGGAGCGCAACCGCTGAGTATTCCTCGGTCGCTGTGAGTTTACCGTTGTCGACAACCTCACGGATCTCATTGTTCGAAACATCGTCTATATCTGACCTGCCCTCTGCAAGCAGTGTGACCTTCTCAGCAGAGGCGTCTATGCCGGTTACACGAAATCCGGCGCGCGCAAACTCCAAGGCCAATGGCAGCCCAACGTATCCTAGCCCTACAATACCGATTCCTGCACTGCGATTTTCGAGCTTTTCCGTTAACGACCTGCTAATATCCATAGATATCGAAATCCTCATTCATTCTATCGATCGACACACTGTCTCATTCATCTCCTTCGCAACGTATCTACCACAAGGAAAATCGTAACTACCTGCCCTGTGGTGGCCAAACCTTCAGAGAAAATGCTCCACCAGTCTCTGTATGGCTTGTCGGGGACCCAAATCGTATCTCCTGGACCGAGACTATCGACCTCATTGGCCCAGATCCACTCCCCGGTCTTTGCACGGATCACGCGGGTTTTCCCCTTGCGAGCATTCCATCCGTACCCACCGGACCTTTCAATATAATCCTCCACACCGAAAGTTGGATTGAAGGTCATCGCCCCGGGTACAGCCACCTGACCTGTCACAAGTACCGTCTCTCTATTTTGAGTCACGAATATCAAGTCCCCGTTTCGAAGCGTGATATCCTCCGATTGATCCTGCCCCCGGAACAGTCGGAGAAAATCTACCACCATGACTCCCGAAAGACTCCGTGACTTCATCTTGAAATATGAGTATTCAGTAGGCGTCATATCGGATGGGTCTGTAAGTTTCAGACGCTCGAATTCAGGGTCTTCCAGCTCAGTAGTGTCACTACGGACCACATAGGATTCCAATAATGAGGCTTCATCCGTGAAACCACCTGCCAACGAAATCACTTGGGTCAACTTAGTGGAGTCTTTCTCGATGGAGTAGATCCCCGGGTACTTGACCTCTCCTTCAATGGTCACAGACCTTCTGCGGTGCCACTCCGGCTTGGAACGGACGAAGATACGGTCATCAGCACGCAATGGCGTTCTCCAATCCGAACTCGTCGTATCTGAAAGATCGAGAATGGTGCTCGACGTCGTGAATTGATCCACATTGAACCGGACCAACTCAACTTCGGAGACCAAGGCATCCGGCTGAAATCCACGCGACAGACGAACCAACGTTCCAGCAGAATCTCCTGCACGAAATTCGAACGGTCCGGGTACCCTCACGGATCCATCAATGGATATTTCCTCTGATCGGTGCCTGACCAGAACCACATCACCATCGCGTAAAAAGGGATTGTGATCCAGATCGCCGTCCACATTGAACCGGATCAGATCTGCATAACTTGATATAGCACCGTCCCTCAAAATCTCGATGGCGCGCGCCGAACCGTCTGGCAGTAGGCCTCCTGAACGGTCGACCAATTGCGACACACGGTCGACAGCACGTGCCGGATAGCCGCCTGGTCGTGCTACCTCTCCGAGAATATAGACCTGAAACTGACGCAACTGAATCAGCGTAGCGTCTACACGCACATCCAAGAAGTACTTGTTGATCTCCTCTGTCAGGCGGCCTCGGAGCTCTTCGATGGTCAACCCTCCGACCATGATCTCACTGATCTGAGGTATCAACAGCTTACCTTCTGGAGTTACGTAAGACTGAAAATGTTCATTCCTTTTACCCCATACGGTGATCAAGAAACCGTCTCCTGGCCCCACATAATATGAGTCAGGAGATAGGGTACCCTCGATCACCTGCCCGCCATCCAAGATATTGGCAGGGCCAAATGCTGGCGCACCTCCAAACAATCCGACTGTGGAGTCCGCTTCAGCGTTTGGACTTGCTGGACGATAGGGCCAGCGATCCATCTGGGCATAAGATACATCGGTGCCAAGGATACTAAGCACCACGATCGCAACCGATATTCGGTAGACTGAAAGAATTCGCATTTCACTCCACAATGCGCTGTACTTCAACGATTTACAGTAGTTTGGGTTCTGCTCAACAGCATGCGAATATATGTTTTCGCACAGACAAATGTCAACCAATATGTCAACTGCCGGATGTACCAGGAAGTGTGACGCAGGAAGGCAATAGATCTATAAATCCGATGGTCAGTCCTTGTCGATACGCATGACTCTGTAGAAGCAATAGACCGTAAAAGAGGTCATTGATATCCACACCACGCTAAGGAACAACCAACCAGAAATCGATAGGACTGTCGGGGAGTCCATCTTGTCCTCTGAGGGAATAGAGCAGGCGAGTCTGTTTTTCGGCAGAAGGCCGTGCGTATTTTCTGACAGGGATCATGCCCAGTAATCCGTTACCTGTCAAGGACTTTCTCCTACTATTTCAGTCAGGAATACCCGGAAAAATACTTGACATATCGCCTCTCCGAAGCTACCTTGTTCACGTTTTTCAAACCTCAAACTTTCCTCTCTGAGATGGAGCGCGCGTATTTCGCAAACGCTAAGAGTTTGTTTGTATCCCGTGAATCGGAAATCTCGGTAACGGGAATTTGTCTTTACTCGTGTCGCACAGCAATCTGAACCTCACCGCTATGATTGTTGCGGAACAGGTTTCTGTGTCACCAATGCGTTTGCACCGGGTCCCCAACCCAGTAACGGCTTCCATTCTCTGCACATGTCCTATACCCGCTTTGCAGCAACATACCTACTCCTGCTATGTGCGTCGTTGATGTCAACTGCTGCGGTGGCGCAGGATATCAACAATCGATTCCGTCTTGGGGGCGAAGAAGGCTATTTCGTGACACCGAAGGACGCCGACGAAGCCATCGCCCAAGGGGGCGCAAACGTCTGGTCGCTTGCACCCCGCCTCGATTTGTTAAGGATCTATCCCCGAATTGATCAAGAAACCGGCGTCATAGCATTCTTTGATGCAAAGACGGGTTTAGGGACCCGAATTCCTCTCGTCTTGACCTTCGACGAATACTTTGAGCTGCGAACGCGAGCTCAACTGCGCAATCTCTGGCCGGATCTGCTACGGAGTCGTATGCAACAGATCCTCGCAACACGAGATCCGGAAAACCTACTATCGCTTGAATTACCCGTCGAACTGCCTGGTATACTTGGTGGTGGAACGCCGAACTTCAACATAATCGGCCGACAACGCAT
>JABIQT010000194.1 GCA_018667995.1 Candidatus Latescibacterota bacterium | reverse complement strand
GGCCTCTCTGGAAGGTGTGCGTGAGATTGAGTCACTGGTGCAGGGAAGCCGGGCCAACACGACGGTCGTATTTGATCACGGCGTTGATATGAAATTTGCCCTGATCAAACTGCAGCAGAGGATGAATGCTGTCCAGACCGCGCTGCCTGAAGGTGCACGTGTGCTGGTGGAACGATTCGATACCGCTGACTTTGCCACGTTCCTCATGCAGGCCAGTCTAAGGGGCGATATGAGTCTCGATGACCTGCGGGAGATGGCGGAACGAAGAGTTCGACCTCGGTTGGAGCAGGTGGATGGCGTGGTCAATGTGACGGTAGGAGGTGGGCGGAGAAGCACCATCGCAGTCATGATTGATCCGGACAGATGCGATGCCCACGGGATTCCCGTATCCAAGGTACAGGAGGCTGTTAACGCCTACCATCAGCAACGGAGTCATCTGGGACGTGTCAAGGAAAACGGACGGTGGCTCGATGTGAATTTGGAGGGGCGTATCGATGATATTGGACAACTCCGAGACCTGGTTATTGAGCCCGCCATTCCCCTGAGGCTCGGTGAGGTGGCAGCAGTCGGTTACAGCACCGCTGAACGCACGGAGCTGTACCGGGTAGACGGTAAGTCCAGTGTCGGTCTCTTTATTCAGAAAGACAACGTCAGCAATATGCTCGCCGTCGGTGAAGCTGTGCTGTCGGAGATTGACCGCATCAACGCCGAACTTGCGCCAGAAGGCATAGATCTTGCGGTGGGTGCCAATCAGGCGGAATTTGTGCAGGCCGCCATCGATCAAATCGAAACCCATGCTGTGTCCGGGTTGATCCTTGCACTTATGGTGCTCTTCCTATTCCTACGCAGCATTCGATTTGTCGCCATTCTCATGCTGGCGATTCCAGTTTCCCTTCTCGTTACCTTCAATTTGATGTACGGCTGGGATCTTTCCATAAATATTCTGTCACTCTGTGGCCTCGCCTTGGCTATCGGAATGCTGGTGGACAACGGTATCGTTGTGCTGGAAAATGTGTTCAGGCGGTATCAGCTCGGTGAAACTTCGTCGGAAGCAGCCGTAACAGGAACGAAGGAAATGAGCCGGTCCATTTTTGCTGCAACCGGTACCACCGTCCTGGTATTTCTGCCCGTTCTCTTCGTCGACAGCGAGGCCCGTCTGTTTGTAAGAGAACTGTCACTCTCGGTCATCTTTCCTCTGGTCGTGTCGCTGGTGGTGGCACTGACGGTGGTACCTGTTCTGGCGGGACGTGTGTTGAAGGGGCACCAAATGCGTGCCTTTGGGGGCGGACGGCTACTGGAGATCTACCGGGTTCTGCTCAAAGCAGCGATCCGTCACAGAATTCAAACCGTGACTCTGGTTGGGCTCCTGCTCCTTATCAGTCTGTTTTTGGGCCTGAGCGTCATATTGGCGAGGGCTCCTGCGCCGCCACCTGACCAGTTTGATGTATATATTACCGCCCCCAGAGGTGCCACACTGGAGGCCACGGATGCCATTGTCAAACGCATTGAGGAACAGGTGGCGGAATTCCCGGACATGAAGGAATTCCGCACGAATGTCCGGCTGGAGCAGGCACAGATCACCATCCAATTCGTGGACCAGGATGAGCGGAAGGAGCCACTCGAGATAGGCCGACTGAAGGATCAGCTGGTGCGCCGAAACAAGAGACTTCAGGGCGCCACGGTAGGATTTGACCCACCCCAAAGTAGTGGTGGTGGCGGTGGTGGCAACGACCTTGGGAGCCTGTTGTCCACGAGTCGGGGCCTTCGTCTGCGTGGATACGATATGAATGCGTTACGGCAATTTAGCGAACAGCTCGTCCAGACGCTACGGACCATTCCGGAGGTGAATCAGGAATCAGTAGTGTCAGACCTGAAATCTGGTGCACCAGAGATACAGGTTCGGGGTGATCGAGAACGGCTCGCCAGGGCTGGTATGAATATGCAGAGCCTCATGCAGGTGCTGCCAAGCGCAAGAACAGAAGGTCTGAACGCCGCAACACCGTTTTACACCTCCCGAGGCGATATCAATATACAGTTGGTCCTGCTTGGAGCTGACGAGGCCGAGCCTGAGGATATCGAAGACCGCCAGCTTAGAAACCTGAACGGTCAACCCGTCGTGCTCAGCGAAGTCGCTGATGTACGAATGGATGAGGGGGCAGGCAACATTGTGCGGTTCAATCAGGAGCGTCAGGTACGGATATCCTACGATTACACCACTGAAGTCAATTCGAACAATGCGCAGCTCGAACTGGCCGAAACGCAGATTGCACAGCTTATAGAGACATTTCGGCTACCCCGAGGATTCGTTCTGGAGCAGATTCAGCCCGAAGACACGCAGGAGGTATATTACTGGATGCTGGGGATCGGCGCCCTCCTCATCTTTATGTTTCTGGCTGCGCAGTTTGAGTCACTAATGAGTCCTATAATTGTCCTGGGTACCGTGCCCACTGCTATCATCGGCGCCTCCTGGGCACTCATGATCAGCGGTACAGCTCTGTCTATGGGGGAAGGGGCGCCCATGGCGCTTCTTGGGCTCATTGTACTTCTGGGCATTGTAGTGAATAACGGTATCATATTGCTGGATCGGATATCGAGTCTTCGTCGCGAGTATGGATTTCGCTGGCAGAGAGCCGTTATCGCTGCCAGTCAGCAAAGGGTCCGTCCCATCGTCATGACATCGGCTACGACAATGCTCGGTGTCTTCCCGCTGGCACTGAAACAGGGGGCCGAACTTGAGATATGGCCACCCTTCGCGATCACGATACTTGGTGGCCTGGCAGTTTCTACATTCTCCACCCTTGTATTCATACCGGTTCTATACGTGGGCCTCGAGCAAACAAGGGTCTGGTGCCAAAAGATAGGGACCGTTGGCCTGATTGCCGGGACAGTGATCAGCGCCGCTGCCCTGTTGGGGGTTTTTGAATACTATCCGAGTAAACTTTGGGTCGGACTGATGTCGATACCTCTGTGGTTTCTGGTCATGGGCCTTATTTACACCGTACAGCAGTTTCTCAGAATCCGGTACGACAAAGCTCAGGTCGCCGAGAAGATTACGGGAATCCGTATCAGGAATCTGACGAAGATATACGGCGCTCCCGGTCAATTTCGCCGTGATTGGCAGAAACACCAGAGGAGATTCACTAATCTGATCGAACAGGGCGAATTACCGTGGAGCGGTGAGCATGTTACGGAGTCAGGCATCTGGCTTGGTGCATGTGGCCTGTTGCTCGCATTTCTGCACTCCTATCTCGAATCGGCATTTTGGGTTTTTACCGTCAGTCTGATTACGGGAATTTGGGTATTGGCGGTGCGGGAACTCTGGTATATGATTCGATTCGTGAGAGGATGGTCGCCTCGGCGCTCATCTGCGGACTGGCGCAATTGGATACCTCTCAAGAGATTCAGGCAGAAAAGCACTTCTGACTCCGAATCTCCGGCTACGCCACTCGTCTTTGTGCGCCAGGGCGGGCTCTTCATTGCCGTGGCACTCGTCACATATTTACATCTACGGCTGGAAATGGAAGCATTGACCTTGATTGCAGCAATGGTTACTGCTCTGTTGTTCCAGATGCACCGGATCGGATTAAGAATCCGGCACGGACATGTGGATCCGGAATTACCGAAAGGACGATTCCGGCGCCTCAAACGGATGACTTACCGATTGGTCAAGATTCTTCCGTTCATCAGGCCACCCGCGCAACAGATTGCTGCTCTGAATGGTGTGGATCTGGACATAGGACGGGGAATGTTTGGCTTGCTTGGACCGAATGGCGCCGGGAAAACGACGCTGATGCGTATCCTTGTCGGCGTTCTCAATGAGAACCACGGAAGCATCTTTATCAATGACCGCAAACTCTCAGAGGAAAGAGAGGTATTTCATGGAGCCATCGGTTATCTCCCCCAGGAATTTGGACTCTATGAAAACATGACGCCATACGACTATCTTGAAAATCATGCTCTGACTAACGGCATCTACGAGCCAGACGTGCGGAGTGAGTTAATTGAGGATGTCCTAAAAGGAGTCGGTCTCTGGGACCGGCAGAACGATCAGATTGGCACCTTCTCAGGCGGTATGAAACAGCGAGTGGGGATTGCGCAGACGCTGCTCCACCTTCCTCAGATAATCGTCGTTGATGAACCGACAGTTGGACTCGATCCACGGGAAAGGATTCGATTCCGCAATCTTCTCGCCGAGTTGGCCAAGGAACGGATTGTGATTTTCAGTACCCATATCGTCGAAGATATTGCCAGCACCTGCCACGACCTGGCAGTTTTGTATGGCGGTGAGGTACTGTATCGTGGTTCACCAGAGGTGCTTCAAGACCGTGCC
>JABIQT010000196.1 GCA_018667995.1 Candidatus Latescibacterota bacterium | reverse complement strand
TACCTATGTGGTTATACCCCCCGCTTCCTGAATATGGGTCAAATAAACCGCACCCATTTTTTGGGATGAGCGGATTTGTATTTCCTGTACCAGAGACAGAAGGGATAAAGTCCGATGAGGACGATCAGTGCGGCCGCGTATTGGCCAATTAGTCCACCGGTTCCTTGGATTCCGAGTGCGAAAGGGAGGACCCCAAGGATTGTCAGGTGCACCACGTAGAACATCAGCGCCGTCTGTCCGAATACTACGATGGGATTGCGAGTTCCCTGAAGAACAGTGGAGCGTCGCTGGAGCAGGAACAGGGCCCAGAGGCAGATACTCATCAACCCCATTTCCAATGCCACAAAGGAGAGGCTGGGGGGGTACTTACTCACGTGCAGCCAGGAGATTAGTGCGTTGCTTTCCCGGAGGATGAACATGTTACCATAGTCGTTCAGTCCACGTACCAGAACAAAGATAACAAGCAGAGCTATGCCGCTTACCAGTAATACAGTCTCCGGTGTCCGTTCGGCATTCTTGACATTGCTGGGCGACAGGATTCTACGTCCAAAGACCCAACCCAGTATCATCATGGCCAGCCAGGGCAGTACAGGATAAAGGATGTCGAGCGGTGTACCCGCGAACTTTCCGGGATGCAGGAATGGTGTCACGGCCAGGAACCAACCTGCCCATCGCTCCCCGGAGAGCGCTAGTGCCAGATCCGCTGGAGCCTGCCCTGACCACGTGATGGCCAGGCTGACCGCTGCTTCGCTCCCAAGCAGGATAGCTCCGGAGATTACCAGCAGCGTGGTTGTCGAAAGGCGCCGCAAGCCGCACATCAAGATCATGCTGAATCCGATGGCATAGAGCACCTGAAGAAATAGAGGTCCGAGCCAGAGAATCTCGAGGAGCAGCAGGATGAGCCCTCGTGTGAGTAGATACCGATCCAGCTGACGTTCCGATTGGCCTGCTGCATGGCGTCTTTCCAGTGCTATTGACAGGGATACACCTGATAAGAACAGGAATGTCGGCGCGCATAGGTGTGTAATCCAACGCGTGTAGAACTGTGGTGCCAAAGGCAGCGAACCCGTTACGTAGGTCGTCCACGAATCCGCGATGAAATGATCACCGTTAAGTATGCCGCCATGATCAATTGCCATGAGGATCATGACAAAACCGCGCATCCAGTCAAGTGCAGGCAGACGTGATATTGCCTGTTTTGTCTGTTCGTAGTTACTCGTGTCGGATTCGGATTGGAAGGCTGTCATGTAGTCTTCTCAATTCTGAAAGGTGCGCTGGTGTATTGTAATACTGTGGCCGTTGTGTCAGGTCTATGACTGTGCTCGAGGTGCCTATGTTACACCTTGATTCTATCCGTTAATAGCGTCTCACACCCACTCTTCCAAGACATGCTTACGAGACCGCAAGGGGGCATATACCCGCCTTCTCTGCTGGTGGGAAGCCCATATCATCTGGATCATTTCGAGGCAGTCTCTTCCATCGCTGCCACTGGCAAACGGAGAGCGATCCTCCTCAATGGCTCTGATAAAGTCGTGGAGCATGCGCTGTTGCAGCAGGACGCGTCTGTATTCATCAGAGCGGGCAACTCCTCTTTCATCAAGATCTTCCCCATCCAAGGATATGCGTCTCCAAGGATTGTCTGGACGCTGGTGCTGCCCCTCCTGGATGAACATGGTGGTAGGCACACTTTCTCGCAGCGCAATGCGTCCCTCTGTGCCGATCAGGTCAATTCCGTAGGCGCCGTCATCAGTCTCCGGCTGGGAGAGAAAGTCCACGTCTGCGTGAATACCATTGCGAAACCTGAATGTCGCAAAACACCGCTCCCCCAGTACCAGGCCTGCGTCGCGATCAAAGCGATGTACTTCACGGGTGTTTCTGATGTCGGAAGCTGCGGATTCGCGCCCATCGAGCTGGGTCAGATGAGCATGTGCCCACTCCACGTCGCCCGCGAATAGCCGGATCCAGTCCAGGAGATGCGTTCCCATTTCCATAAGAGAATTGCCGGCCCGGCGGCCCCCCTTGTCGCAGGCTCTCAGACGTATCAACTGTCCGATAGCACCCTCCTCAATCAACGAAAGAGTATGCTGATTATAGAGACTTCCTCGCTTGATGTGGTTGATGGCAAACTTGACCTGGTTTTCCTCGCACACGGCAACCATCTCGTCAGCCTCCTGCAAGTTCAGGGCGGTAGGCTTCTCGCAGAATACGTGGATGCCCCGTTTTGCTGCCGCAATTGTAGGAGCGTGATGCATGGGCGCCTGGGTCGCTATGATGGCGATATCGGGACTCAGAGCATCGAACATGGTTTCGTAGGAGGAATAGATGGCATCTACACCGTGTCGTTCAGACCAGGATTTTGCATTGCCATCATCAACTTCGGCGCCTCCGACAAGAACGCAACCGGGCTCATCAGCCACGGCTGATGCATGGGAATTGCCCATGCCACCCAGGCCAACAATAACAATGCGATGGGGATTCATACCGAAAATTCCTTTTGATCAAGATTGTTAAAGGAAGTCTTACTGTTGGGCTGGTTATACCTTAGAAATGTAGTGTGACTGGTGATGAGACTGCTCAGGCACGAACATTCTGGATTGCCAGAGCGGGTTGGCAGCCTATAATATATACTACCCACGCAAATAATGGAGAACCGCCATGAATGAATCCGAAACGTCCAATGAGATTCCAGAGAAACTTCGACGCTGCTGGCACCCGGTATCCTATTCGGAAACGCTTGAGCCTGAGAAACCCCTGCCGGTCAAGCTATTGAATGAGCTGCTCGTAGTCTGGAGGACCGGGGATGGCTCACCCCAAGCCATGCAAGACCTCTGTATTCATCGTGGTACGGCCCTTTCTCTGGGGCATCTGGTGGATGACTGTATCGTTTGTCCCTATCACGGATGGCGGTACGATCCTTCGGGGGCCTGCACGCTGATCCCGCAGACAGACAGCGAGAATATTCCATCCAAGGCGCGGGTGGTGACGTACCGCTGTCAGGAGCGCTATGGGCTGATCTGGGTGGCCTTGGAGGATCCGGTATACCCGCTTCCCCACGTGCCGGAGCTTGAAGATGATACCTGGCAAGTCATTCACACAGGGCCGCACGTCTGGGACTGCGACGCCTCCCGGCAGCTGGAGAACTTCACGGATTTTGGTCATTTTCCATGGGTACATCCCGGTCTTCTCGGTGATATTGCACGACCTGTGGTTCCTGATCATACGGTGGAGGCGCGGGGACACGTACTGCATTACAGTGTGGTGAGGCCGGAAGCTACCAATAGTGAGGAATTCCCCATCTTTGCCAACGAGGATGAGTCTGTGCCCGAGCGGCGAAGTAGATACGAGGTTCACTGTCCGTATACGCTGGCATTGAGACTGGGGTGGGGGGGCGAAAAG
>JABIQT010000333.1 GCA_018667995.1 Candidatus Latescibacterota bacterium | reverse complement strand
TGAATGCCAGAGTTTGTGATTGGATGCGTCAACGATGGGGGCCGAAGCGTTCGGGCGATTGAAATCTATTAGGCCCGTGATAGGACCTTCCTTATCCAATCTTGCGTACCGATAGCGCCCGGGGCCGTGTATTGGACATGCATACACCTGGGGCAATTCTAACTACGAGTCCACAGATCTATTCCTTTAGCCAACGATCAAGAAAATCGAGACTTTTATCAAACCGAATCTCGTGTCCGCCCTCGTGGAGTTCGATTTCGATGCGGTCACCCAAGCCCAACTTTTCATAGTGTTGTTTGGCCACCTCGAATTCCTCCATCATCATAGGCCACCAGCCAATACCATCCGCCTTGCCTTGCTCCACGAAAAATGGTCTGGGACATATCAGAGATACGAGGTCACTGTCGGTAAACTCTCGAAGCCATCCCGGAATCCAAATATGCTCCTCGTCCACAGACAGGAAGCATGAATACCGTGGATCATCTACCGCCATCTTTTGACGCCTGTGGTTGAACCAGGCGCAGACTACGGCGACACCGATTCTCTCATCCAGTGGGGTAGTAAACATAGTATAGGCGCCCCCGAGGCTGATACCATACATAGCCACGCGTGACATGTCGATATCATCCCTGGACTCGAGGTAGTCCAAAAGACGCTTTGTGCGGTAGATCTCGAGGCCCCATAGTGTATTACCAAGAAGCTTACAGAGCCTCTCAATCCTGGCTCTCGGTCCGGCTTCCGTGATGTTCATAGGGGCGATTACGGCATATCCCTGCTCGACCAATCTGCGACCATAGCCTTTGTAGATATCTGACGGATCATCCAGGCCAAAAACACGTTCAGGTGACGACCCAATGCCGTGTTGCGCGATCACCAGAGGCACCGGCGCCGCCTGATTCTTGGGTACAGCCAGGATGCCACGGCCACGTAATGTGCCGATAAGTCCTAAGGTAACCCACCATGCTGTAAACGTATCATTCTCGTACCATAGCTCCAATCTAGGAGCCAGTTCGGTTCCATCGGATTCAAAGGAACCGACAGCGTCCAGCCATCGTGCTCTGTTCGGCTTCGTGGAGTCGACGAAGGCTTCGACGGAGGAGTAGTCGCGGTTCCAGTACTTGTCGCTCCGACGTTCGTAATCAAGGATCTCAGTACGCAGGAAGTCCTCTGTTTCTTTTCGGCAAAGATTCTGACGGTCTTTGACCATTCGTTCTATAACGCGTCCTGGCTGGCAATATGGATCAGATTTTGCGGCCACAGTGTGTCTCCTCGAGGAGGTGTTTATTGCTATAGAGGTGTACCGGGTTCGTCGTTGACGGCCATGAGTCTCAATTGTCGATCGCGGACACAGAGAAGGCCGGACGATAGTCGGGACTCATGCCATGCGAGCGCCTTACCCCCATGATAAAATGTGCTGAACTCTTGTTCGCCTTTTGACGCCAGCAGGGCCTTGTCGTTCCAGACTAATAACCGATCCTCAGAGCTCAGGTGCATACCCAGGATATCGGGTAACGGCCGGGAGCCACAGATTCGGGTGCCGTAACCGTCGAATGTTACGAGCCAACCAAATTCCTCGGACACATGAATGCGCGTGGAGATTAGATCGTCACCAGCGACAACAGTCAATGCGGTCGGCGCACCACCGATACCTGCATCCCAGATAGGAACTCCGCTATCGGTCTCGTAAAGAGTCAATTGGTTTACAGCGCCATGCCGCAGAACGAGAGTGTTGACACTATGTCTCAAGGCTAATACTCCTTGCCAGAAATCGACTACTCCGCAGGTATCCCATTCGTCCTGCGTTCGGCCCATAGCATCCACGCTCTCGAAGTACTTTAGATTGGGTGTGCCATCAAACGGAGGAGTCCAGCGTCTGACGACGGAGCCGCTGGTGAGCCAACTATGGCCGACGAGAAAACCGAGATCCATGTCCGGACCATCGTAGCAGGCTTTGATTCGGTCCGGAAATCCGTATGGACTCAACTTGTCGGATAGGATCCTCCCTGAGCAGGCGTCAAGAAAAACGAGATTGGTGCTACCCGTACCTGCCGCAACGATAGACCGATGCTCTCTTTGGTCATGGCCCATGGCGAGCGCGCCAATAGCAGGGGTTCTCATGAACCACCACGGCCAGAACGTGCGCTCGGGCAAGAAACCGCATCTGTGACGCCATGTCTCGTTTCCTGATGCATCTATGCGTACAATATCCCCCGCTTGTGTTCCTGCAACGACGCCGTCGCCCGTGTGTGTGAGTGCAGAAATCCTGTCTTTCAGACTTGTTATCCATTCTGTTCCGCCTGATGCGTCAATCATTTGGACGTCTCCACTGTCCGTTCCAATAACTACTTGGCTGCTTTCGGCGTTTCCGCAATGTGCGGTCACATTCCCTGAAATGGGGCATTCCCATCCGGTAGTCATTTCAGGCGATGTGGTTGTGTAAAGGGTTCTCGCAGCGAAAGATCGATCGTCACGAACTGAAGTGGCTGCTGGTCCCCGGTCATTTCGTACCGTCAAGTCCCCGACACCGCTTGTGGTGGATACATGCCAAG
>JABIQT010000870.1 GCA_018667995.1 Candidatus Latescibacterota bacterium | reverse complement strand
TTCACGTAGCACGCATCGATACGAGCGTCCTCCATGATAATCCAGGTGCCGAACGATTCTATCGGCGCCTTGGATTTCAACTGTTGCGCGAAGAGCGGCTATCATTTCTGATACCACAGTAACCACGCGATCCTACATCATTTGGCGCTCAGTCTTTCTCTTTCCCAGATAGGCAAAGAGTACATTCAATCCCGTCAGAATAGCGAGTATCGCAGCTATAATACCAAGCTTGCTCAGCATGGCCGCGCTGCTCAGCGGTTGATCCAGGAGTACGAAATACTTTACCAAGGTGAACGCAAATCCCAGGGCTACAAATCCTACATACAGAGTAATGAGGCGTACAGGCTTGATCTTCTCAAAGGACAGGCCGCCAAAGTAGAGCACTGCACTCAATAGGACTGCCGCATTGATCGTCAGAATAACCGCCAGATCCTCAAAAACACCGGTGGGCTGTAGCAGTACAAACTGTCGATAGAACATAGCTACCATTATCATGACCAGCGTGATCAGGTACATTATCGTGCATACTCCGTGGATTATACCTCGGCTGCGTTCGTCCAAATGGAAATCTGCTTTCATGGTATCCGCTCCTCCCAGAATACTGTGTCCAGCGTTCTGTCCAATGCCCGTGCGATCTTCATACACAGGCTAAGCGTCGGATTGTAATTCCCTTTCTCAATCAGTCCAATCGTCTGCCTAGTGACTTCAACTACATCGGCGAGTTCTTGTTGGGATAGGCCTTTCTCTACGCGTGCCAGCTTCATGTTCAATCTGGGTGATGTTTCCATACATGCGATGTAACATATACATTGCATTATGTCAACTAAATCTTGCATTACTGGGCTATTTTTAGCTATCCAGGATTCAGGTACTCGACTCCCAAAGTGGGGTCAATGCAACTATAGTGGGGATTGGGCCTGACAATTTGTGTTGGGGTGCAAACTGAGGGGTCTAGCGACAGAGAGGGTCAGTCAAGTGTGACTTCGCGATGATCGAGGGCACTCTTCATCGCCGCGAGACTGAATGCCAGTGCATGCCTGGCTTCGGGACCATCGAGATCGGGTTGACGGCCATTCTGGATCGCGCTTGTGAATTCACGGGCTCCGCGAACAAAGCTGTCACTCCAATTTGTTTCCATGTCGTGGTAGCGGTGTGTAGCGCCATCCCTATGCATGATTAGAGGTGCCTCCCCCAACAGATTACCCGAACAACGCATGACCCAGAGAATCCCGCGCGTCCCCGTGACCTCGAGCCACTCGTCACCTGCATAGAAGTCGGTCCGAACCATTAGATCCGGGGCATGGGTTATCTCCCACGAGCCGTATTTTTCCGAGTCCTTGTGTTTCCAGATCACCATGGCTGGATCACCGGTATAGTCCGCCGTACCCGCCGCACGCGTGTCAGCCATGGCATGCACTGTCTCCACCGGTCCCATGAAGAAGAGAACTATTGAGGTAAGATGATATCCATGATCAATGATAGCGGGAGGACCTCCACCCGTCGTGGGTGCGTGTCGCCAAGCCTTGGCCTCCACCGGCTGAATCCATCCACCGACCCCACGCCCACTGATGGTCTTAACGCGAATCGACAGTGGCTCTCCGATCTCGCCGGCGTCCAACATCGCTTTTGCACGCATATAGGGTTCGTAGGTCCGGAAATTCTCAAACACGCGAAACAGAACTCCGGAGGATGCCGCAGCTTCGATCATACGATCTGCTTCATCAAGTGACAGAGCCATGGGTTTTTGCAGCGAAACGTGCTTGCCCGCCGCCAACGCATCAAGAGTTACCGGAAGGTGAAGATGATGCGGCAACAGAATCTCAACGGCATCGATACCAGGATCCGACAACAGATCATGATAATCTGTATAAGTCGTTTCGATGGCATACTCTTGTGCACGATGCCGAACCACTTCAGGATTGGCATCTGCCAGAGCCACCAACCGCCCCGTCGGATTGTCCTCGTATCCACGAGCGTGCAGTTCTGATATCTGTCCAGCGCCAATGAAACCGACAGTGACTTTTCTCATAAATAGCAACCGTGCGGAGGCACAACATTATTCCGTTGTGCGCTGACCAATCCAGTTCGTGAGTTCTTCGATGGACATAGCGTTGAGCAGATCACCTGCGATGAGCCCCCCCTTACGGGCCATACCGATACCATACGTTACATAATCGAGTTCCGCAATTTGGTGAGCGTCAGGACCAATACTGATCATTGCCCCATTGTCTTTAGCATAGCGAAGATGACGCCAATCCAGATCCAGTCTATGCGGATTGGCGTTGACCTCAATTGCGACATTGTGAGCAATCGCCTCGTCTATGATTCTCGTGATGTCTACGGAGTAACCATCACGGGCCAGAAGCAGACGCCCCGTAGGGTGACCCAAAATGGTCGTATAGGGATTCTGAATGGCCTTTACAATTCGGGAAGTCATGTTCTCTTCAGACATATTGAAGACTGAGTGAACGGAAGCGACGATCAGATCGAACGATTGCAGGATTTCTTCGGGATAGTCCAGATTGCCATCGGGAAGTATATCTGACTCAATCCCTTTAATGATCCGAAAGTCCTCATATCCTTCATTCAACTTATCAATTTCCTCGTGCTGCGCCTTTACCCGATCGATATCCAGTCCGTGAGCGTACGCCGCGAACCTGCTGTGATCACAGATGGCCACATACGAGAAACCGCGCAGGCGCGCAGCCTCGGCCATCTCGGAGACTGAATCGGCACCGTCACTGTAGCGGGTGTGTACGTGAATGACCCCCTTCAGCGAATCACGGGTCACCAATTCAGGCAGCTGCTGCTGTTGCGCCAGAGCTACTTCATCCTCTCCTTCACGTAGTTCAGGAGGTATGGGAGACAACCCCAGCACGCGATAGAAATCCTCCTCATCCACACAGTCCAGCAGTGTCCCGCTGCGCGAGATCAACCGATCGGTCAAAGTCAATCCCAGGGTGTCGGCGTAGCGGGCTACCTGTTCCCGATGGGCGTCGCTTCCGGTCCAGTGGTACAATGCAAAGGGATATGCCTCCTCGCGTACACAATGGATAAATGCCACGATGCCGGTTTCGAGCGTTACGGTGATCGTCTCACCGTCGAGGACCTCTACGGGCCCCAATCGTGACAGACCCGGTTTGACAATGTCGGGCTGAACGCCGCTCACTACGACCTGAATTTCCTTAACGATCTCGGCCTGCCGCCGAACTTCTCCTGCAATGCCGACGCGAATGACGGCTGGGTTATCGAGAAGCACACTCTCCAATGATTC
>JABIQT010000197.1 GCA_018667995.1 Candidatus Latescibacterota bacterium | reverse complement strand
GTCCAGGCTGAGCCTATTGAGGCTGTTGAGCCGGAGCAGGTCCAGGCTGAGCCTATTGAGGCTGTTGAGCCGGAGCAGGTCCAGGCTGAGCCTATTGAGGCTGTTGAGCCGGAGCAGGTCCAGGCTGAGCCTATTGAGGCTGTTGAGCCGGAGCAGGTCGTCGAAGCTGAGCCAATCAGCGCGGAACCTGTTGTAGAACCGGTATCTGAAGAACCATCGGAAGATCCACAAACGCCTGTGGAGGCACCCTCACTCGAGATCGAGCCTGTGGAAGTGACCGTGGAGCCCAGCGAGGAGACCCAGCCGAAGCAGGAAGATGATGAGTCATCGGAATTGCCACCGGCCGTGATCGTACCGCCTCAGGAGGCGCAGCCAACGAGCCCAATCGTGCAGCAGCTTCAGGACTCGCTACTAACAGCGACCTATAGCAATAGCATTGGGATCGAGTTCGCTCTTATTACCCCTGGAGAGTTCATCATGGGGGATGATGAGGGCGATGACGACGAAAAACCTGCTCATAAGGTCGCCATTAATACGCCTTTCTATCTTGGAACCGGACAGATAACCCAGGGCCAATGGGAAGCTGTAATGGGCAACAATCCCAGCCGATTCAAAGGGGTCGACAATCCGGTAGAGACGGTTTCGTTCGATGATGTAGCTGAGTTTATCAAGCGTCTCAATGATATGGAAGGAAAGGTACAGCATCGCCTGCCCACTGAGGCCGAATGGGAATATGCCTGCCGAGCGGGTGATACTGCGGCATTTTCAACTGGTGACGCCATAACCACAGACCAGTCGAACTTCAATGGGAACCATCCCTACGGAGATTTACCCAAAGGCGATTACCGACAACAGACCACGCCAGTGGCCAGTTTTCCTCCCAATGCATACGGTATCTACGACATGCATGGCAACGTTTGGGAATGGACCTCGGATTTCTTCAGAAGTTATGCTGACCAGACGGATAGCGATGACGACGATCGCCAAGCCGGCGCGCCACGGGTGATACGGGGCGGCAGCTGGCACAATAGCGCCCGTAGCTGCCGTTCCGCCAAACGGTTCATCATTACGCCTGTATATCGAAATGCCATCCTCGGATTTCGTCTTGTACGCACCATCGACTAGACAGCAAGTCATGCCCACCTACTCGACTTACACGAATGCTGCCACCGGAACATCAACCATAGGTCAGAGCGGCAGCAGTAAATTCTACCTCATTCTGCTATTGATGGTGGCCTTGGGTGGATACTTCGTGTGGCTAGGTCTCCAGACGGCAAAAGAGTTTGCCACCCGGCAAACTCGCCAATCCTCGTCGGCCCCTGAAGGCACACCGTCCGTTATTGCTTCTGAATACCGCAACAGTGTCGGTATGGACTTTGCGCTGATTCCCAGTGGGGAATTCGCTATGGGGTCTAATCAGGACGGTATGGAGAGCCCGGTGCACCGAGTTGTTATTACCAGGCCCTTTTACATGGGGAAATATGAAGTTACACAAGCTCAGTGGATGGCCATTATGGGAACGACGATTCAACAGCAGCGTGACAGCCTCAATACCCAGTGGCCCGCAGAAAACGTAGGATCAAACTACCCTATGTATTATGTCAAATGGGAAGACGCGGTCAAATTCGTGGAGCGACTGAACAATTTCGAGGAGACAGACGTCTATCGTCTCCCGACCGAATCTGAATGGGAATACGCCTGCAGGGGAAACGTGCCTGGTAGCGACATCGGCGAGATGGAAAAAGTGGCGTGGTTTGGTGAGAACGCAGGGGAACGGTCACATCCGGTGGGTGAAAAGGAGCCGAACAACTTCGGGTTATACGATATGCATGGAAATCTTGCCGAGTGGTGCCAGGATTGGTACGGTAAGTATCCAGACGGCACATCGACTGATCCAGCTGGCCTGTCCGATGGAACCGTAAAAGTTGTTCGCGGGGGCAATTGGTTTCTTAATCGAGAGGACTGCCGTTCTGCCTCGCGCATGAGTGCATATCCTCATAGAGGAAACAGTAGTGTCGGCTTCCGAGTGGTTCGCACAGCACCATGATCTCGCAAATTGCCCGATTTTCGTCACGTCTCAGAATCATGTTGAGTATCAGGTCAACTTCTGATTCCGAGATACCTTCCTACGGGAGGAGAAGTGAGTAGCGCAGGCCGTCACGCATTCCTTACCATATCATTGATATCCGTCCTGAGTTGTGCCGGAAAACCCGGATTCAGCATCGCACCCGGGTATGAATCCGCTCGAATCGACACGGTCATTTTCATGCCTGCCACTGGCATTCCAGCGGAGATATCTGAT
>JABIQT010000198.1 GCA_018667995.1 Candidatus Latescibacterota bacterium | reverse complement strand
CCAGATCGAAGTTCAAATGACTGTTGTGACCGCGCATGAGAATGAAAAATCGCATCACATCTGAGCCGACCTCATCGAGCAGTTCATCCACCGTAACAAAGTTGGCGGCCCGTTTGGACATGCGAACCGCTTCGCCGTCGCGCATAAGCGTCACAAATTGGTGAATGACGGTAGTTAGGCGGCTCATGTCACAGCCCAGGGCCTCGATACCTGCCCTCACATCTTGATAGGTTTGATGGTGATCCGCCCCGAAAATATCAACTATTTGGTCAAATCCGCGCTCAAATTTATGTTGGTGGTATGCGATATCCGGCAGGCGATAGGTGGGCTCGCCTGTAGTGCTTCTAACGATTACCCGATCCTGTTCTTGTCCGAAAGCCGTGGCCTTGAACCAGGTGGCTCCATCCTGCTCATAGGCGAAGCCTCGCTCACGCAAGTCATCGATTACTTTCTGAATACGACCTGACTCATACAGTGAAGTCTCATTGTAATAAATATCGAACGAAATGCCTATCCTGGCGAGCGTGTCTTTGATGGCGCTGAACATGAGACCTTCTGCGGTATCCTTGAAGAACGTCAGATCACCAGACTCATGAATTCCGGATTTTCCGCTTCCATGGTTATCAAGGATGTCCTGCGCCAACTCTCGGATGTAGTCGCCATGGTAACCGCCCTCCGGAAAAGGATATTCATTCCCGAGCAATTCCATATATCGCGCGTAGACGGACTCACCCAACAGAGCCATCTGCGTACCGGCATTGTTGAAATAGTACTCCCGCGTTACTTCATGTCCTGTCCACTCGAAAAGACGACTCAGCGTGTCACCTATAACCGCCTGGCGACCGTGGCCTAGCGTCAGGGGGCCGGTCGGATTGGCACTGACGAACTCGACCTGTATCCGTTTTCCGACTCCGATGTCTGATGTTCCGTAGTTCTGATCTGATGCTTCAATTTCAATGAGGATATCTGCCAGCCAACACGGACCGAGCGTAAAATTGATAAAACCAGGTCCAGCAATGTCAACGGAACTCAACCTGTCCGGTTCGATCTCTATCGAGTCAACAATCGCCTGTGCTATCTGTCTCGGTGGCTGTTTCAGCATTTTGGCCAGCTTCAACGCAATATTGCACGCGAAATCACCGTGGTCGGCGTTGCCCGGAATCTCGAGATGTGCCTCGGACTCACTCACATTCACATCGAAGTTGATGTGAATTGCGTTCTGGAGCAGTCCGTGCAGGTACTTTCTTGGTGAGTGGACAGCTGTCTTAGTTTGGGTGTCACTCATGAACGATCTCCGCTGCCGGAGCATGCTCGGCCACAAAGCTGGCCTCACCTGTCTTCTCATCAATCACGACCGCAGTTACGGGCGCATCCCCCCAAAGTCGCTCCAAACCGTAAAATACTCTCGTCTCTTCACGAAATATGTGGACCACTACGTCCACATAATCTATCAGTACCCAGCGCCAGCTCTGAGTACCCTCCGTATGCCACGGACGGTTGTTTTGCGCCTTAAGATCATCTGTAACCTGGTCGACGATGGCTTTCAGTTGGGGCTCAGAATCCGCCGAGCATATTACGAAATAGTCTACAATGCTGGTCAATCCCCGGAGATCAATGATACGGATATTCGATGCCTTCTTCTCCAAAAGGGCATCAACAGCTTGACGGACTATGTCGTTTGTAATCGTGTCCACTCTATTCCTCAAAAGATCTCAACTGCCTGTAATCGTGTCCGACAATCACTGTCGCATCGACCAACCTGTCCTCGTTGCGTTGGATGATGACATGCTGGGTACCGAGCGCATCTGCTACTGCGCGCGACGCAGCCGAGACCTCGTTCCCTGCTCTCCGGTCGAGTACGACGGATTCGGGGAATTCGAAATTCTCTGCATTGCCAATATAAACCACGTCGAATCCCTGGTTTCTGAGGTATTCCCTTACCTGATGACTTACCCGCTTAACGCCACACCCATTCAATACTTCCACCTGAATCATCTGCATATCGAAATTCGGTGTCTCGGCAGAATGGTCGATGGCGGAGACCGAAGGTTCTGTTGACATGACGGAGTATAGAAGATAGCCGTTCAACGCAACCAGGACTACTATGGCCCCCTCGAGAAGCCATAGCTTTGTCGACTTTCGTTCGCCACGTCTCGACGAACCCAGTGGCGACGCATGACCTCTTCTTCGTCTCGCCATCGGGGCTCCGAAGTGACATCAGTGCCATCAGTCTCAATGCCAACAGCTTAATCGTAGATGCTCGGTACGGTAATCTCGGGCAGGTTAACACATTACAGGCAGGATGCGTAGCGGAAGGTAAAACAACTGCGGTAATCCACCTAACCACGTCCTTTCTGACCTCCAACCTGGTCCATGAACATCATCCAGTTTCGGGTTACGGGTGTACGTACGATTCAGCTTCCGACGCAGGACGAAAGAACCGCGAGGTCTTGTTTGCTCCGCTAAACCAAGTTTGATCGGTCGCCAAAAACCTGTTGTTATAACCTCTCTGTTGTATTCCGTAACTTACCTGCAGAATCATATTCTCTGTCGGACGATACGTAAAGTCGAACCCCGGTACAATACGGCTGGCGCGGTTACCTGCCTGACCCGTTTGAGAGGATGATGAGGATGTCAACTGATGCACGACACCAAGATTTACCCGCAACAGCATCGCCGGAGAGAACTCATACGCGATGGTATTCTGGTAAACACCAGTCGCTCCAGGGCCGCCATTGCCAGACGCGAACAACATTGAATACTGATGTGACATAGACATTTTAGCCGGGTCCAAGAGACTGAACTTAGTCTTTTTGCCCGACTTAAGAAATGAAGACTGCAGGCTACGTTCACCAGCATTGGATAAGACCGATCCGGTCTGGGCCATAGTCGCAATCGGCATTGTCACAACCATGACCATCATCAAGAGAAACTTCGTCATCGTAGTTTACCTGCCCGGATTAGCCATATATGTATCAAATAAGCTAAATTAATCCAAGAGATCATCATCCAGAAGAATCGGGTAAAGATATGCTTCTGCATAACATAAGTCAAATCTTTTTTCTTCGATCTACCGGGTCCGGCTCACAACTGTAATGGACTGTATTGGCGGGTGATTCAGGCGTTTCTGGAATCAAGAATCCGGGCCGCCGCCTCAAGGTGCTCTACCGTGTTTATGCCCGTGGTGTCATCAGGGTCGTCGGCCATGGCACCGGCGATCCATCCACCAGATTCCCTCAGAATAGAAATGGTGTCTGTCAAATAGAGCTCGCCCTGTTTGTTATCCGGCCTAATCCGAGACAGGGCGTCAAAGAGGCGTTTTGCGTCGAAGCAGTAAATGCTCGAATTGACCTCTCTTATTTTCTTCTCCTCCTCGGAGGCATCTTTTTCCTCAACAATTCTGCGAACCTGGCCTTCTTCGTCGCGAATAATGCGACCAAGTCCATACGGGTTGCTTATCGTTGCTGTTAATATCGTCGCTGCTGCTTTCTTGTTCCGGTGTAGCGTACATAGAGTTTGTAGCGTCTCTGCCTTAATTAGCGGCGTATCGCCAGCAAGAACCAGGAGGGTACCGTCAAAATCTCTTAAGAGGGGTTCTGCTTGCATGACGGCGTGCCCCGTTCCCATTTGCTCCCTCTGCTCCGCAAATTCAACAGCATATTCGGCCAGTGCGGATTTGACAGACGGAGCTTGATGACCAACGATGACAATAGTGCGATCCGATCCTATTCGTTGTGCTGCCTCTATGGCGTAACAGACCATCGGCTTCCCGTGCAACGTGTGCAGTACCTTGGCCATATCAGACTTCATTCTGGTACCTTTTCCCGCAGCCATGATCACGGTAACGAGGCCCTCTTCTTCAGCTTCAGGCATGTTTACTCTCCTTGGTATGGCGTAACTAGTTGGTCCGTTGGTCCCAGGTCGCACAATAGCTCTCGAACTGTCCGGCCGGAAACGGGATGTACCCAGTCTGGCAGAATTTCCGCCAGAGGCACCAGCACAAATGCGCGCTCCGACATTCGAGGATGGGGTAATGACAGGTGAGGCGAATTGATGATCAAATCATCGACTAACAGAAGATCTAGGTCCACTGTTCTGGGACCGTCTTTTTTGAGGCGTGTCCGCCCCAGGTTGTTCTCTATCTTGTTCAGAAATCGCAAGAATTCGTGCGGGGGTAACGTGGAGGAAACTGTGAGAGCCCCGTTTAGGAACGGGGTTTGGTTCAGGTAACCCACAGGGACAGTCTCGAACCATGGCGAGTGGTCGACCACCAGGATGCCCGGCAATTGGTTTAACTCAACCACTGCCCTGTCGAGGTTTCTTTTCCGATGGCCAATGTTGCCACCTATTCCTATAGCAGTTTGGTATTCGGGCATGAGAGCGTCAGGGGCGGGAGATTTCGACTTCCACCGTTTCTACCGGGCCAGGCATTTCTACCTCAGGTTTACGGATGCGAATCACGGCACTCGAAACGGGAAAGTCAGAAAGCACCTTAGCTGCGATGCATTCGGCTAAAGCTTCGATGAGATGAAAGGATGGACCTGCAACGATCTTTGCGACCAGTTGGTATATCTCAACATAGTTTATTGTCCGTGCAAGTTGGTCCGTCAAGCCAGGTGATATCAGGTCAGTCTGGAGTTCGACATCGACCTCAAATGGCTGGCCCTGCTCTCGCTCGTGGGTGTAGACCCCATGGAATCCGTACAGTTTTATGCCGCGGATACGAATCCAGTCTCCATCCATAGACGGCCCCTTCAGACGACACTGAATTGAGACGCCTGCAGTCGGCGAAGTCGCCGCCTGCGCGACAATCCATGTTCGATTCGATCCAGCACCAACTGCATCTCCGCCTCAGAGGTACTTAGTGCAAACCGTACGTATCCCTCACCATATTCGCCCATAAAGGCGCCAGGAACGACAAATACGCCTGACTTTCGGAGAAGCACGCTGAAACGTACAGAGGTATATCGGGGGGGCGTCGGTACCCAAACGTATAATCCTGCCTTCGGCGAGCTGAGCTTCCATCCTAATTTTCTCAGGCCATCCACAAGCAAGT
>JABIQT010000468.1 GCA_018667995.1 Candidatus Latescibacterota bacterium | reverse complement strand
GGTTTTCAAAATACCACCTGGGTCACAAAAAGGCAAGTTTCGAGCCGTTCCCGCCAAACGGGAACGGAGCACATTCGAGTACGCTTACTCCCGCCCCGAATGCCGCACAAGCAGCAGATGCGGGTGCTATCACTTGGGGATTGGTTGAAGTCTCTTCGGTGCGTCTTATCAATTATCTGCGGCGCTGGCAGAGTTCATCCCGAGACTGATCCCGGCCATATGGCTCGACAATTTCTTTTTGACTCATGACCTGTTTGTCCTTGCCAGGTGTAATGATAGTCAGGATCGTTGGCACCATCGTCTGGTGGATGGATGCGCGACCCTTGGGCAGCGTTGTACGTGTGCGTCGTTTTAAATGCGTGAACCATTTCGAACCGCGCAGGAAGTTACATAGATTGAGTTCCCAGGCAGCCAATGCCTGATAATTCCGCATACCGGTCGAAATCACAAATGTTTAATACGAGTAGCCGGACATTAGATCCGGGTCATCCGCTCGGTTGACAAACCGAGCCGGAACCCATGACTGTATTCAGGGAGCCGATTCATGAAACACCCCCTACGACAATTCTTTAGTCTAGGCATGAAACTATCGAAGCAGGGACCGAAACCCAAGTTCCGACGGCTGCTGGCCGCAGCACAAGTCTTGGCGTGTACTGTCTTTTTATCTTGGGCGTCGCCTGCATTTGCCGCGAGTCCGATCATTGTGGATGCGCCGGATAGTGTGGCAACGGAAGATGTCGATTATACCTACGCCGTGGATGCTTCAGATGCCGATGGTGACCCCCTGACTTTTAGTCTCCTCACTGCTCCCAGCGGCATGATCATCAACGTAGACAGTGGCGTCATTCAATGAACACCTTTGCAAGAGCATGTGGGCGATACGACCGTAAGTGTAGAAGTCAGCGATGGCGTGCTGATGGATACATTGACATATACTTTAACAGTGCTGCCAACTAACGACCCTCCCGTTGTGATCGTCCCGGACACCACCTTTGCTGAAGATGGTGTACTCGTGTTGGACATGAAGCCGTTGGTGGATGATGTGGACGATGCCGACAATCAGATCATTTGGTCGGTATCCGGTACAAGCGCATTAACTGCAACGATCACTGACACTGTCATTACGTTGGAGGCGCTTGAAGACTTTGAAGGCAGTGAACAAATAACCTTTACAGCTACGGACCCCGGTGGGTTATCCCACAGCGATGTAGCTACGATCACGGTTACTCCTGTGAACGACCCTCCGGTGATTTTTGGTACACCTGATACAACAGCCACTGAGGGTGTCGACTATACTTTTACGGTGGAAGCTTCCGATGATGCCGATGGCGATGTGGTATCTTTCGCGCTCCTGACTGCTCCCGGGGGTATGGTCATTGACGCCTCAACCGGGGTGATCTCCTGGCTACCAAATCAGGCAAACGTAGGTGACACGACCGTTTCAGTTCGGGCTTTTGATCCGAGCGGCGCAGCTGATACGCTGACCTATACTCTGATCGTGTTAAATACCAACTCCGCACCCTCCATAGCCATTGGTGACCAATCGTTTGATGAAGACGACAGTCTTACGATCGATATGAGTGTGCTTGTAGATGATGTAGACGATACCAATGGTGACTTGCTCATAGAAGTTTCCGGTAACTCAAATATTGTGGTGATCGTCACGGGCCAGAGTGTAAAGCTCAAGGCGCAGTCGAATTACAGTGGTGTTGAACAACTCACGTTTACTGTTCGTGACACTTCGGGAGCATCGGCCAGCGACGTTGCGACCGTAACGGTTGACCCTGTCAACGACCTTCCTGTTATCACGAATGGTCCCGACACGACTGCCACAGAGAGTGTGGACTATACCTTGGATCTGGACGGTGCCGATGTGGACGGGGATGTTCTGACATGGTCTCTTCCGGTGGCGCCGACAGGAATGGTAATCAATGCGGCCACGGGTGAGATCTCCTGGCTTCCCGGCCAGGCAGATGTAGGCTCGGGGGCTGTGACGGCTAAAGTCGTCGATCCCTCCGGTGGCGCCGACAGTTTGTCCTGGACGCTGACAGTACTTCCATCCAATAGCCCGCCCGTTGTGAGCGCCCTCGCGGATACGAGCTTCGACGAAGATGCCACCTTGGTCTTGAATATGAATGCGGTAGTAACCGATCCGGACAACCCGGATGCCGAGATTACCTGGAGTGTGTCGGGAAATACCGAAATCACGGTAACGATCGCAGACAGTCTCATCACCCTGGGAACGACCTTAGACTTCAACGGCTCGGAGCAGCTTACCTTCACGGCAACGGACGCAGGGGGCTTATCCCACAGCGCGACCGCGACGCTCACCGTGAATCCGATGAACGATAAGCCAGACATTACGAGTGCACCCGACACCACCGCCACGGAAGGTGTCGACTACACGCTTGATGTAGATGCTCTTGATGTAGACGGCGACGTACTGACCTGGTCCCTTCCAGTGGCTCCGGGTGGCATGGTTATCAACACGGCAACAGGGTTGATCGATTGGCTTCCGACGCAGGTCAATGTGGGGGATACAACGGTTACCGTAAAGGTCGTCGATGTAGGTGGTGCGGCTGATTCACTGTCCTTTACTCTTACGGTATTGCCATCCAATGGCCCGCCCGTTGTGAGTGCCCTCGCGGATACGAGCTTCGACGAAGATGCCACCTTGGTATTGAATATGAATGCGGTAGTAACCGATCCGGACAACCCGGATGCCGAGATTACCTGGAGTGTGTCGGGAAATACCGAAATCACGGTAACGATCGCAGACAGTCTCATCACCCTGGGAACGACC
>JABIQT010000554.1 GCA_018667995.1 Candidatus Latescibacterota bacterium | reverse complement strand
GCGATACTGATTTCCCATTCCCTGTTTGTCACCTGCCAGCTCGTAGAGTTCCAGGGCCTGGTGGTGAGCATCTCGCGCCTGCACCCCGTCTCCTTGAGCGGAGAACAGATTGCCGAGATTTCCCCAATCCTCGGCCTGCTTACCATTGTTTCTCAGCTGCTGATGCAGAGTCAGGGCCTCACGATAGTGCGACTCAGCGGCTACGTGGTCGCCTTGCTGAAAGTGCACGAAACCGATGTATCCAAGATCATCTGCCAGTCCGCGCAGATCGTGGATCTGATCGTGTCGCCGGCGTGCTTCCTGCAAGAGAAATTCTGCCTGACCGAAATCACCAAGAATCTCATGCAGCAGACCGAGGCGGCAATAGGCCATCGCCACGCCTTGCACATCTCGCAGGGCTTCACACAACACCAGGGCACGGCGGATACAATGGATGGCCATGTCGATCTGGCCTTGAGCCTGATAGAATGCGCCGAGCTGATAGCAGTCGAGGGCCATGGCCTTCCGATCGCCAGCATCTTCATGTTGGCGCAACGCCTGCACCAATAGAGCCTCTTTTTTTGGATCAAGCACAGCTATCATAGGTCACCTCAACTGGGATCAGGGGAAGTTCTTTGGGATGGTGGGCAAGGACGAGTTCATACTCGCGCCACAACACGTCGGAGAGGTCGGCGTAGAGTCGATCGAATTCGAGCAGATCGGGAATCACTGCCTCCTCGGGGATGTAGGGGTCAGGCCACAGCTGCGCATACCAGAAGTAGACCATGCGGATACGCGGGTCGGCATGTCTGGCGACCATGTGCTCGATCGCGTCATAGCGATCACGTATCTGTTGATGGCTCTCAAAATCGTGATAGTGATACAGGTGGTACGTCGACGCGTGAGTCGTCTGTACAAAAGCCCCTTGCTGGCGCTGCAGTCGGTATGCCAGCTCCCACCCTTCGTTGAAGGGGATCTCAGCGTCAAAGCCACCGGTAGAGCGCAGCAAGGAGGTCGTAATGGCGCCATTGTGGGGGATAAAGGCCAGCCAGCCCGTCCTGCTCCGGGGGCACAGGTCAAGTAACTGTCTTGCCTGAGCCTGGCGCTCGATGGTACCAGGGTTCGGATAACTGCCTTCGACACCACGACGTCGAACTGTATCGAAATCCTCGCGCACCGTTCGCTCTGTGAGACCAAAATCTGCAGGCCGTGTCTGATGCAGGTCGCGGACGACACTGGGCACATCGATATGTGTCAGCAGCTCACCGGTACGCGGATCGTGCAGGAATTCCAATTCGGGCAAGTGATATTGCATGCCCGTGAGGATGGCCATACCACCATGCTCAAGGTGACCCTGCCAATACTTGGCCAGCAGTTCGGGTTCGGGGAGAGCATCAGCATCCAGGAAGACAGTCAATACGCCATGAGCGGCTTCGATACCCAGGTTTCGTGCGGCATTGCGTCCTACGGGCCGCCCGCCGATGCGTCGAAGACTGAATGAACTTCGGCGGTGACCCAGCATCTCTACCGTTTCGTCCTGGCAACCATCATCCACCACGATGACCTCGAAGCGATCCGCAGCGAAGGTCTGGACATCAAGTCCGGCCAGAACCAGCGCCAAGCGCGGCGCCTGATTACGGGTGGGAATCACGACGGATATGTCGAGGCGGTCGCTCACAGGCAGTCTACCCTGAGTGAATTATCGTAGCGCAGTTCAGGTGCAGAACGCCATGGGCCACGCATGGTCTCCCGCTCTTCCGGATGTTCAAGCAAGAGCGTGTGCATACGTTTTACGGAGGGCGAGCAGAGAATTCGTTGATGATCGAGATGGCCGAAGTAGTAGTCGAGGTAGGGTTCGGTGTTGGCCTCGATCTGCCGACGCAGTCGTCGATCTCGCACGTTGCGACCAGTCATCGCCTGTTGGCCGATGACAATTCCGTGAAACTCCACGGGTACCCAGCCCTTCTCAGACAGGAAGATCTCCACCCATGTGTGACCGAAGAGCGGTTCATTTCGGCTCGCGTGCAGATAGGTCTTTTCGTCGAGGGGGTAACCGATCAGAGCCCCGTGCACTTCGCGTGTCGGGATTCCTTCTGCTCGGCAGAGGGTGGCAAATGTGCGAGCCAGTGTTGTGCAGTGGCCTCGCTCCGATCGCAGAACAAGGCTCGTGCAGTACTTGGGACTCTGAGTGCGATCGTGGGTCTTGCCAAAGCGGCGGGTAGTGGCCAGGGCTCTATAGATGGCCCGTGCCGTAGCTTCGTCGGAATCATCAGGGGCGCGATCGAGTTCGGCGCGAAACTTCAAGACCTCAGGCAGATGTAGGATCGACTCATCCACCTGTAGTCGATGTGTCCTTTCGCGTCCGGAGAGCTCGTCCCTGCGGACAGCTTGTTCATCGCCGATGGCACGGACATTGACTTCGGCATCGTAGCCAATCGTCAGTGGAAGCGAGGGATCCTCAATTGTTACGATGGCGCCGTAGATGAAACCCAAACCGTGAGCCACTTGCTCAGTCAATGCACTTGGTGTCGTCTGCAGAATGTTGACACCACGCTGATGTCCGGGACGATCGACGGGGATCGGCAGAAAAACCTTGAGCCGCTGACCGGCCTTGAAGGCAGGCTTTCCTCCGGGTCCGAGTGGATCCAGCGTCAGTCGGTATCTAAGACGGTATCGCTGCCAACGGTTGCGTGAGACCACCTTTTCTCGATCCATGCGATGAAAAGCGTGTCTCTTCAATTCCAGCGCACGATAGTCAGCCTCAAAGAAGATGGGCTCATTCTCGTAAAGCCAATTCCACGAATCGACGCGGTCGAAGACCAGCGAGTCACCGACCCAACGATGCGGCAGACCACGTCGAAGATTCCGCAGAAGCATTTTCTGGATAACGGCACCCGACAGTTGCGTTGGCGTCGTGGCCTCGAGATACCGGACAAATTCTTCACCTGAAATACCGAAGGCTGCGTTGAATCGATACTTGTCGTCCCGATGCAGGAAGTGCTGATCTACAAGGTCGACTGCCGCCACTCCTGCCGCATAGGGTGCGAGGCCTGCGGCAAATGGGGCACAACGTTCATGGAACTCAGATTCATGCAGTAACACATGGTCGATCGCCTGCAGAATCGAGTCTGTGCAGAAATCAGCTCGATCAAGCTTGATTCCGAGTCCGAGATCTCTGACACGATTGAGATGGAACTCCTGATCCAGATGCTCTGGCGCACCGACGATAGGCTTGCCCTGAGAGAGGGCCTGGTAGATGGCCCCCACACCGACGATTCCAACCAGCATAGACGCGTGCTGGAGAATCCACTCACCTGAAAGGAATGGCACGACTCGCACATTCGTTGGCAACTGCCGATCAGGACGCGGTGTCCATCGATTTGCCGTCGTAACCAGCAACCGATAGGGGCGATCTCTTACTGCCTCCACCAACTCGGCGAGGTAGTCAGGATCTCGCCCACTGCTCCCACATGTGAGATATACAAGCGGCCCTTCGTCAGACCAGTTGTCGAGTACGTCTACATGTGACGGTCGAGCAGGTTGATCGAGAAGTGGGCCGATGAAGTGATAGCCCGGTGCAGGCCGTTCGACGTCGTGCAACTGGGGCACGTCGGCAAGGAAGAAGAATGACTTCTGCGGTCGCGTGCGCGGCGCGTGAGTCTCGAGATACGCGTCAAAAGGCCCCGCAGATGGATCAAATCCAGCGGGGAGACGCAAAGGATGAGCATAGGCGGGATGGTTGTAGGCCTGCGTAATGCGAGCGTCGTCGACGCCCTCAAGACGCGCACTGATATGAGCTGTTGGCTTCATGTCGTGAACAATCAGCGAGGGCCGCACCATCTGGATAATCGTGCGCTCTGCCGCCACGCAACGGTCAATCCAGTCTACATCGTAGTAACCATAGTCACCGCGCTCGACATACTGATCCATTCGAGATTGGGGCAGAGTCTCGACATCATGAACCTCGAAACCCTCCTGGCGAACGCGAACCACGTGCGGGCCACGTCCTGCCAGAACAACCGGATATCCACGATTCCGGAGTGCCCTCGCCAGAACCAGAGGACGAATCGTATGAGCGAGAGCTTGCCCGTGAAAGAAGATCAGAACAGGCAAACTGTTCCGATCTAGCCTGAGGGAGGCAGCCTTAGTTCGAAGACCGTCCGCCAGGGCTCGAGCAATGTCACGTGTCGCCATGGGGAGTAGGCGCTACGTATCCCTTGAACCTGCCTTACTCAGATTTCGGTGCCGGATCATCGTCGTTGACAACATCGTCTACATCTAGGTATGCCATAGCCCCGCCAACGAAATCCACTGAACTCTCGTCTACTGGCTGATCAGTGAGGGCGGCTTCCGCACGCCCTGTGGCGGCTAGGACTACGAACGCAACAAGTCCGATGGACCACTCGAGAATCCTACTCACTTTGTTCTTCTGACCCTGCATGATCATGTGCTCCTGTTTTTACACGGCTGGGTATCAGCCGTGTCGACGGGAACAAAGAGAGCACAGAGTGTGCCAGAGATCACATGTCGGTGAAAACCGTTTCTATAGTATTGTTTATTCTAAGGATAGGTACGGAATACCGGATACTGTTGATGCTCATTCGACGTTTGACAGTTACGAAATAACGTGACAACTAAGACTTTCCAAGAATCGAAAACTCGGCAAGAGAGTAATAAAACAAGGCCTTAGGTTGCTTCTACGAAATATCGTCGCGTTTGTCACAGTTACGATATTTCGCTTTATCTCAAGGGTCGCTTCACTCCTAGCTTTTCGATGCGGCTTCTGAGAGTAGTCGGTTTCATTCCAAGAAGCTTAGCAGCCCCTTTCGCGCCATGAATCACGCCATCGGTGATCCGAAGAACCCGCTCGATATATTGCTTCTCGTAAGCTGACAAGGGAATAATCATTCCTTGATCACCCTGGGGTGCCTCGTCGGAAGAAACCATTCCCAGATGCTCCCTTCCAATCACCCCCCCCCTCGCCAGCAACACAGCCCTCTGAATCGTGTGTTCAAGCTCACGTACGTTGCCTGGCCACCCGTATTCCATTAGTGCCCTTTGAGCGCTTTCAGACATGATCGGCATGGGCACATTCAGGTGATCAGAAAAGGTATCAGCAAAGTGGTTCGAGAGTTGCGAAATGTCTTCAACTCGTGCTCTGAGCGGTGGAATCGTAATGGGAAACACGTTGAGCCTGTAGAAGAGATCGGCTCGGTACTCCGCTTTTCGGACAGCCTCCGTCAGATCGCGATTGGTGGCTGCGATGACGCGCACATCAATCGGGATTGTCGTGGCCCCACCTACACGCTCTATGCAACGATCTTGAAGCACTCGTAACAGTCTTGTCTGCGACTCTTCAGGCAGATCGCCGATCTCGTCCAAAAAGATCGATCCACCTTCCGCGAGTTCGAACTTTCCTAGCTTCTTGGAAATCGCGCCAGTGAAGGCCCCCTTGTCGTGTCCAAACAATTCGCTGTCAACCAGACCCGAGGGCAACGCTCCACAATTCACGTGAATGAAAGGACCGTTGCGCCTCTCACTAAGCTCGTGAACCAATCTAGCTGCGAGGCCTTTGCCTGTCCCGGTCTCCCCCAATATCAGAACGGTAAGGTCGGTCCAACCCACCTCTCGAACCTGACGCCTAACTTCCTCTAGGGCCTCACTCTCGCCAATAAATTCTCCGTGACGAGCGTCACTCAGCGCCGCCGTAAGAGCTCCAATTCTAGGATCCTCTGTGACGTCGAAGTCGATCGCAAGAACTTCTGAGTAGTTTAGGTCGGGATCGACTGCTTGAAGTTCGAATCGGTAATTTCGCGGCCTCAGCTTCACGAATTCGGCCTCGAGTTCGCGAGTCTGTGTCCATTCGTCAGAAAGCCCGACTAGCCGATGCCGATATACGAGATCCGAAGAAACAACCGAGCGAGAGAGTCCCCTAAACGAAATGGAAACACGCCCTGCGGTGTCAGGAAGCTGAAGCCCGTCCCGAGGTAGGTGATCACGGTCGGCTGACACCTGTAGCATCTCGACAGTAGGGAGAACCCTTTTTTGCCGATATCGAACGACGCCGCCGTTTGTTGCGAACCAGATTTCGTCATCGACCGCCTGCGAAACTGAAACGACTGAGTTTAGTGCCGGATTGGAGGGAACTCGGACCGTCTGAAAAACCCCTCCGTCGTAGCATGCAGCGCCGCCCCCCTCAGTCCCTATCCAGAGAACACCTCTTGAATCCTCGAAAAGGCACGTGACGAGGTCAGAAGGTAGACCGTCAGACATGTTGTAAGTAACCGCAAATTCGTTGTCCAACCTGAGGACACCCTCTGACGTTCCGACCCAGAGTATCCCTTGCTCATCCTCGAGCATAGCGTTTGCTGACACGCCCTGCGTTCCAGCAACACGATGAACCTCACCGTCGACATATTCCCACACCCCATCCCACTCGCCGAATCGCTGTACTCCGAGATAAATAGATCCGGTACTCGACGGCGCCACGCAAGCAACTCTTGAGGGTCCTCCAGGCACCGAGACCATAGAGATCGTCCCCGACCGGTCGAAGTACCCGAAACCATCAGAGTAACCCAAGCAAAACCAGACATTCCCCAGATTGTCTTGCGCAAGATCACGTATTCCGTACCCCTCAATACTGTCGTGAGTCTGACACTGCGTGATATCGCTGCGCTCGATTCTAAAAACTGTTCCGTTCCTCTTGCCAATCCAGAGCGTGCCATCGGAGTCGACTAGCAACGCGGTGATTGCGTGTGAACTGATCTCTGCCGGCCACGTCAGAACCTCCGGAGCAAGATCGTTTTGAGAACGGATTAGCTCAGATCCTGAGCCGATCCAGAGGTCACCGTCGCTGCCAACCGCAGCCGCTGAGGCTATACCTGCGCCTCCTCTCGCTGTCACTGGAATCATCATCCTAGTTGGATCGTAACAGAAAAGACCGTAGCCGTACGAGCCCACCCAAATCCTTCCTTCGGGATCGACAACAACCCCACGCCACAATGGCACGCCGATGTTGGACTCGGTAACCAGACTCGAACCTCGTGCGCGATACAGGTTCCCGTCATGGCCCGTCGCCCAAAGATCGCCCGCATTACTTTCGACCATGCCCTGGATTGTCTCTGGCCCCTGTAGTGGTTCGAACTCACCATCTCTGATGCGGAAAAGACCTGAATCTGCCGCTCCCCATATTTCGGACGAGGTCTCCCGAGCACAGAGGACCCTGATCTGCCCTAGGTCCCCTGGAGTATCCTTCCTATCGAATTCCTTTCCGTCATATGAGTAGAGATGAGTCCCTCCACACCAGATGTTGCCATCCCCTGCCAGCGTCATCGCCGTAACACTCATTCCGCGAGCGTCAGGCTGATCGTCAAGTTCTACAACATTTACACTATTTTCATCACAGATTGCGATTCGCGGAGGCTCCCCCGATAGGCGATCAAGGCCGAAATAGATCCTGTCACCATGGGTCGCACAACCCCACAGTACTGGACCATGATCACCATCCAAGCACTCCAATCCGCCGTTGGCATATCTGGCAATCCCGTCATCTGTAGCAAGTAAGACGGTGCCGTTCCCTAGTGAGCGAATAGCATAGACACCGTGCCCCGGGAGACCTTCCTGCCGAGAGAGACAGGCGAAACTCGACCCATCATAGAAGGCGACCCCCTTGTCATGAGTCCCTGCCCAGACAACGCCTCTTGAGTCGATGCAAAGCCCCTCCACCTTCATGTCGGGAAGGCCGTGAGCCAGGCCGAATGATTGCCAGATCCCTTGGCGGGGCCATACCGAATCAAGCAACGAATCCACTCCTATTTGCCTCGTCGTGGTGCAATTGATCTTGCGCCAGAGCGAAACCTCTTAGGTGGAACGCCAACAGCTCTCGAGAACGCCTCACTGAACCTTGCCGGGGACTTGAAACCGCATTCTTCCGACACGAGGTATAGCGGCTCGTCAGTGTGGGTCAACAGATGCTCAGCATGTCTGATTCTATGGTGCAGCAGCCTCTTACCGAAGCCCTTCCAAGGCGCCAAGTTCATCAGTCGGGACACATATCCGGGTGAAATTCCGAATTCCCTTGCAACTGAGGTCGAGTCAATTGAGGTTGTGGAATGATTCTGGCTGAGGTATCTGTCGATGCGGCGAGCTAGGTAGTGCGGAGATGGAAGAGTCTGAAGCAGGAGAGTATCAATTCGCTCAATGGCCGTTGGGATCGGGATCGTCGTTGTCCAGAAGTCCGTGACCCTCAGTTTCAATGCCAGCAATGCGGCTTCGTAGTCCCCCTCTTCGGCGACGAGTATGAGCGGCGGTCGACACTCATCGCCTGAATACTCATGATGGAAGAGACTCGCCTCAGCAAGTCCGATATCGGCACCGGAGGTCCGAAGCTCTAAGCCGTCCCGGACGTGGGTCACGTCAATACGAAGACGGGATAGCCCAACCGTCAGTTCGTCGATCCAATGTAAATTCTTCTGAAGTATGGCTACTGTCGACATGGTGCACCTTTCGGTAGAGGGTTGTGCCATTCGACCTATCATGAAGCGTGCCATCCACAAAAAGTAGTCATAAGTGCCGGAAACTATGACACATACGGACATTTACCTGAATCTCTGTTTCGCCATGTCTAAACGACATGTCGCGTCGCGTTCATTTGACGGCCACGCCAAACCTGTGATTCCACAGTCGGTTAGGGCAGAGCACGGAATATCGCGTCACGTGGAACAGATGCACGATATTTCGTCTCACAGGATACCGAGACGCTTCATGCGGCTGCGAAGCGTACTGGGCTTGAGTCCTAGGGCTGAAGCAGCACCACCTTCTCCGGCAACAACCCCATTCGTCGAAGCGAGCACCATTTCGAGATATTCTCGCTCGTGCTCATCCCAGCTCACTATTGAGGGCCCTACGGTTATCGGCTGAGGGGCCTGACGCAGAGCAAGATGATGTAGCGTCACCAACCCCCCGCTCGATAGAATGACCCCTCTTTCGATGACGTGCTTGAGCTCCCGAACGTTTCCTGGCCAATTGTGAGCGAGGAGCCCGCTGAGCGCTTGGGGATCCAGCATGGGAGAGGGTAGCGACAACCTATCTGCGACCTGCCGCATGAAAACCTCCGCAAGCAACTCTATGTCCTCCTCCCTCCGATGGAGCGCCGGGACTTCAATCTCGAATGCGTTTAGTCGGTAGTAGAGGTCCTCACGAAACTGGTGTGAGGCGATTGCCGCGTCTACGTCCCGATTTGTAGCACCTATCACGCGCACATCAACCCGCACCGGCTCAGACCCGCCGAGTGGTTCTACGTATCCGTCATGCAGAACGTGGAGAAGCTTCGCTTGAATTCGTTGGCTTAGATCACCGATTTCGTCCAGTAGCAGAGTCCCCCCATTTGCCAACTCGAATTTCCCAACTCTATCCCTGACAGCGCCGGTGAATGCGCCCTTGACGTGCCCAAACAGCTCAGATTCAGCAAGAGAATCGGCTATCGCGGCGCAGTTGACAGATACAAATGGCCCCTTTGATCGGTGGCTGATATCGTGGAGCATTTTCGCCGCCATGGTCTTGCCAGTGCCTGTTTCGCCCAGAAGAAGCACAGGGAGCTCACTCAGGGCCGCTTGTGTGAGTTCCTGCCTTAGATTGTCACTCGCCTCGCTCCGACCTATGAGTTCGGCAGTCGGCTGCCCCTTCAAGGCTTCTTCTATCATCAGGTCAACTCTCCGCGCAGTGACATGAATCTGGGTTCTGAACTCCTGGCTGCGATTCAGATTCCGGTCTCTACCGTATGCCTCAATCGAATAGCTACCTTCGGGTAGTCTCGGCAGGGTGACCGATCGTGTCTCTGAAGTTACCCAAGCCAAATCAAACTCCGGTATTCTCCACCTGATGACGCTTCCTATTGATGGCCAGCCATGTCCGCGGACAGCAAATCGCAAGCTGCACTCTTGGTGAGCTTCAATGGTGACAATTGAGTTGGTAGCACCTTCAGCTATAACCTGAAGAGCAGGTAATTGTGCACCAAGCGAGCGCTGGGTGTATAGAGCGAGCCCTCCGGGCGTAGCAATCCAAACACCTTCACTTGAATCAACCTCGATCGCATCAATGATTTGCCAACTTATTCCCTGTGGGAGTCGGATCTGACTCATCTCAGCATCACGACACAGATACATGCCCGCGCCCTCCGTTCCAACCCATAGCCTCTCACTTTGATCCACGCAGAGGCATTTCACACAGAAGTCTTCGAGACCTCCTCTATCAAGTTCAGAACTACGTTCCCGTAGTATCTCCAATCCTCTCGTAGTGCCGACATATATCTCGTCACCCAGTTCCACGATAGCGGTTACGGGGTGTGTCATTTCGGCGAGGGATAGAAACTCCCCATCCTTGTAGGCAATAACTCGGTCGCTATCTCCCGAATTCGTACCTATCAGTAGACCACGGCTTTGAGAATAGCAGAGAGCTCCGACCCAGCTAGGTGCGCCATTTACGACCTCGTCTACTGGGGGGTCGCTTTGGGCTCTTATTCTTCTGAGGCCAAGTCCTGGAGAACATGAATACCAGACATCGTCGTCGCCGTGGGCAATCGTAGAAACCCGAAAACCTCTTACTTCGGCCGAGGTAAAACGACGAAACTCCTTTCCGTCCCTTACTAGACTCACCGCCCCATTTCGCTCTCCCATCCATACACCGTCCGAGTCATCCTGACAGACCGCTGTAATGGCGTATCTAGATTGGACTTGAGGGTTGCTCCAACCACTCTCAGTCGCGGTCCCGAGACCATGGGTCGACCCAACCCATACACCATCCTTCCCGTTTCGCCTTGTGATGGATAGTGGAGACCACTCAGGTCCGTCGCCATCGAAGAGACGCCAGACGCCAGGCTCTGTACGAGCCAGACCTGCCCCGAAAGTGCCGACCCAGAGATTTCCTGCGCTATCGGTCAACAGAGATTGGATAGACTTGCTGATTTGGAGTTCATTGTCACTCTCTTCGTTGGAGACCCTCTCAAGGCGACCCGCGTGAGAACCCAAGAAGTGAACGTCGTCGTGGACTGCGAACGAAGCGTATCCAGGCATGTCAGCCTTAGAGATCTTCCTGAGATCAGAGCCTTCCCATGTGAAAGCACCAGTTGACGTCAGCACAGTGAGGACTCCAGTTGACCCAAATCCCAGACGGTTGAAGTGATGGTGAGCACCCTCTTCAATTGGCCACCTGAGCTTGGACAAGCGACCGCTTGATATGTGATACAGATCGTTGGCACACAGGTAAATGCCCCTTTCAGCAGAGCATGCAACACTCTTCACACTATTCCCTGATATCCCCTCAGACCCTTCGGCCTCGATGAGCTCCAGGTCACTGCCATCCCAACGCACTACTCCGGCCGGCCTACCCGGCCGCCGATCGAGTCCGAACCAGAGGTCACCCGACTCGTCCATGCAGCTTCCCCACAGAAAACTGTAGTCGAGGGATACGTCGAGGATCTCGAAAGTGGTACCGTCATACCGCGTGAGTCCG
>JABIQT010000375.1 GCA_018667995.1 Candidatus Latescibacterota bacterium | reverse complement strand
GCAGCCCGCAGAGATTGTCGTAACGGATATACTGATGCCAGATATGGAGGGCATAGAAACGATCCGTGAATTGAAACGTATCAATCCTGATGTAAAGATCATTGCCATGTCAGGAGGCGGCACGATTGAGGCGAACGAATATCTCAAGATGGCCCTGTTGTTTGGCGCAAAATCGACTATATCGAAACCGTTCGATGTGCTCGAAATGTTGGAGGCGCTTCGGGCCTGTATTGAGGATTGACCGTCTCTTCTACAGCTTTCGATTCTTAAGGGCAGGCATTGCTTTCCGGACTTTCCATAAATAGTCAAAATCCAGTTCTGCCGTGATCACACACTCCTGATCCTGGGCCTGAGCGATCACGGTGCCCCACGGATCAACGATCATACTCCTACCGTAGCAAGAAAACCCCCCTGGCTTGATTCCAGTCTGTCCTGAAGCCAACATATACACTTGATTCTCAATAGCCCTTGCTCTGATCAACGGCTCCCAGTGGTCTTTTCCAGTCTTGGTGGCAAATGCCGCTGGAATCGTGATAATATGGGCCCCTCGGTCAGCCAGCGCCCGGTATAATTCCGGGAACCGTAAGTCATAGCAAACGGACAATCCGACGGTACCAAATGGGGTCTCAGCGCACGTGACCTCGTCCCCGGGCGCCACGATATCAGCCTCATTAAATACTACTTCACCCGGAGCATCTATTTCGAAGAGATGGATCTTACGATAATGTGCGATGATCTCCCCATCGGGACCGATAACCAGATTTGAATTGTACACCTTGTCACTGCCGGCTATCAGGGAAAAAAAACTTCCGCCGACCAGATAGATCTTATGACGTCTGGCCGCTTCCTGGAGAAGATCTGTGGTAGGTCCAGGGATATTCTCAGCGTGCTGTCGCATCATATTCGTCTCCCCGAAGTAAACGAACACCTCGGGCAGCACCACCATCTGGGCATCACGCGCTGCGGCCAAATCGATTAATTTCGAAGCCCGACGCCGATTGTCATCTAGGTCGCCCTGGGCATCCATCTGAATGACAGCAGCAGTCACGGTCGACATAAATCCCTCCTTATCCAAATGCTCGGAATGTCACTTGACAGTCTATCCGGATTTTGCTATAGATCCGTCTAGCTGTACTTTCTAATGAATTAACATGAGGTCGACTATGTCAGAAGATGTTGACGCAGATGCCGTCTTGGATCACATCATTAACTTGGACGAGAGATATCCACGGCAGGCCTATTGCTTCGTGATGGATGCGCTGAAGCACACAACGACTACGCTGCCTGTCCGGAGACATGTTTCCGGACAGGAGCTTTCGATGGGTATTCGCGAGTACGCCATTCAGCAGTTTGGAATTGGCGTACAGCTGATTTTTCAGCAGTGGGGCATTAAGGGAACCCGAGACTTTGGCGAAATCGTTTTCAACATGGTCAATGGCGGCCTGATGCGCAAAACGGATGAGGACAATCTATCCGATTTTGACGATGTCTTCGACTTCAAAACTGAATTCGAAACGAATTTTGAGATCAAAGTCGACAAATCAAGGCTTTCATGATTCGTCGTCGGTCGGCGGAGCTCCATCACCGCCTCCGCTTCCCGAGCCGTCCTGCCCCTCATCGGATGCGTTTGGCCGGCGACGAGGCGCCCTCGGCCGCCTCGAACTACTGCGCCGACGGCGTGGAAAAGCTGATTTCGGTTTCTCCCCTCCCTCTACAACTCCATCTCCTCCGCTAGGCGGGTCCCCTGCTGGTGCATCGGGAGCAGGCGCAGGTGTTTCATTTGCAGTGCCTGAATCGGCGGATTGAGTTTCTCCTGCACCATCACTCGCTGGCTCTGTACCACCCGTAGGTTTTTTCGCATCCTTTGACGCACCGGCAGCCCTCCTGGGGCGACGGGAAGAGCTCCTTCTGGGTCTGGGTCTTCTTTTCGGTTTCTCCTCGGACTCACCTGCGGCTTGCTCCCCGCCTGCGGACGTATCCTCAGATGCTCCTGTATTCTGAGGTGCTACAGGGACATCGGCGGCCGCTGAATCGGCTTCCACCGGTGATGCAGGGACATGGGCAGCCGCTGAATCAGCTTCCACTGGTGCTGTAGGCTCTCCACCGGATTCAGCAGCAGCACTCTCTTCCTGTGCCCGCCTACGGGCGCCTGAAGGACGCCTCCTGCGCCTATATCTTCGTTTTTTCGGAGCGGGCTCGGAAGGCTTCTCCGAAGAATCCGTCTCATCATTTGTCGTATCTTCTGTCGCTGCTGTCTCGACCGTTTCCGTGCTGGATTCAGATGAAGGCTCCGTATCCACACCCGCTGGTTCCAAATCCTCTATCTCATCTTCGGTATCTATCAGATCCTCTGGTACATCGATTCGAATCGCACGGGTACCCGTGGCTGTTCGTTTCTGGATTTTGTTCATCACGCTTCGGGGCAGAACCATGCGCGCCGTCATCAATGGATTACTCCACTGACTCACACGCAGGTGACCACTGAGTCCCGTAATTAGATAGGCAGTCTCAAAATCCAGTCCTTTTTCCTGCTCAAGCCAACGTACCATCTCCATCACGGCTAGTTTTGCCGCCTGATCGACGGATGACGCTGATGCTACAGTGATGTAGTCGTCTTTGGTCTCGACTCGCGGCCACGAAAAGCGGCCACCCGGTAGAATGTCGACACGCACTGTTACCTCTGCGGCAACTTCCACGCCAACACCGATGGATTCTCCGTCACCGACACAAGCTTTGACACCACCGATAGATAGTAACGCTCCTGTAACTTGAACAGGCAGGAAAACGCGGCTGCCCACAGTCACATCCAAAGTGTCCATGTTGCCGCCGTGCCGACCGGGGTAATCTGTCTTGATATCACCGTGCCGAGGTACCACACCGACAATTCCGACCATGGGATTCAAGGGCACCGAGATGTCGCCACTGAATGTGACCCGATCATCTTTAATGGCGGATGTATAGATCAGAGGCTTACGGATCTCCGACCCAAGAAACCCAGTTTTCGGTCGCAGAACCGAGACGCCGGTCGCAGCCACCTTAATATCCTGGATGTGGACACAGAGCACATCACCAGGTTCCGCACCTTCAATGAGAACGGGACCAGTGACGGGATTTCGCCTGACGGTATCCTCTATCGATGGCGACTGTTCGCCTCCCGATATAGTACCACCATAGCAATCCTGCGTTTCGAAAAGAACCGTTTCGCTCCGACCGGATACCTGAACGGGCGGCAGGGCCGGACCGAAAATTGTATTCACATGATCTCGGGTGACGCGGCTGCCAATGAAAGGCTTTTTACCACGATCTGATGAATTGTTCAATGGGAAGAATACTCCTGTTATAAAATCAGCTAACCTGAAATAGTATCGCTGTAGGCAAATATGGCGGG
>JABIQT010000935.1 GCA_018667995.1 Candidatus Latescibacterota bacterium | reverse complement strand
TTTGAAGTGCCTCTTTGGAGATAACGATGACTTGTGGGTGCTGTTCACGAATGATATCCACCTTCACAAACATCCCCGGCCGGAGTCGAAGGTTCCTGTTGATGACGCGAATCGTGACCGCGAAGGTACGGGTCTGAGGATCAATGGCCGGACCGATCGTGTGTATCTCACCGGGGAAGACTTCATCGGGTAGTGCATAATTGCTGATCAGGACCTGCTGCCGGTTACGAACTTGCCCCAGGTCCGTATTGGGTAGTTTGACGGCAATTTCAACGATACCATAGTTCTGGATGGTGCAGATCTGGAACCCCATCGTGATTCGTGTTCCGTTTGCCCCGGTATTGAGTCCCGTTACGATTCCAGAAATGGGGGACTTAACCTGAATCTTTTCGGCTCTCAGCAGGGCGGACTCGTAATTGAGTCTTGCATCGAGCGCAGACCGTCTCGCCGTCTCCAATTCCTTCTCTGTGACACCGCCCTCTTCAAATAGCGCCTCCTGCTTTCCAAGTTCTCGCTGGGCATTGTCCATGGCCATCTTCTGGGACTCTACCCGCACGTCCAGGAGATACTCGGGATTTTCGATCTCGGCAAGGAGCTGACCCTTGCTGACCGATTCTCCCACGTTAAGACCTACGGAATACCGAATTAAACCGTCGACCTCTGTGGTCACACGCTCCTCTTGTTGGGCGTGTACGGTACCGGTCGTGGAGATATAATCCGCGATGTCACTCCGCACCACCACCTCCACGTTGACCGGGATGTTCAGCTCCGCAGTCGATTCGTCATTGTTGTCGCCACAGTGAAAAAACACCAGGGCGAGGAGGGGAGTGAGTAATCTCATATAGCGTATCATTAATATGCCTTTTCAATGTTATGTGGGCTGTGGGCGGACCAAAGAGCAGTGCGGTCTCACGAGTGGTGTTCCGCTGCACTTTCGTCCGTTTGCCGCCTGGTACTATCGGACCTATCTCTGCTCGACGTCAACAGGTACCGGTTCGTCTTTCTCAAAATCCCAGAGTGTTTTGCGTCGGAGATCCGCCAGTGACTGTTTGTAATCGATGATCGCATCCAGTGAATTCCTGCGTGCCTGGGCTAGTCGATTTTGCTCCAGAGCCAGATCCTGTGTACTGACCTCACCATTCTCAAATCGCAGGAAACTAATTCGGTAGCTCTGTTCCGCCAGCTCCTCGCTGCGTCTTGTGATCTCGACCCGTTGCTGTGCCGACTCAAAGCTACGAACGGTCGCCCGGATTTCCTGCTTAATAGTGTTCACACGATTCTCTCTTGCCAGGCGGTCATTCTCCAATGTGGCCTGCGCAGCTTGAACCGCATATCGATTCTGGGACCAATCCCACAGCGGAACGTTGACCGAGAACTGGACACGGCGATCGTTATTAAACTGATTGAATGCGTCTAGTAACCGGTCACGCCTGCTGAATAAACCATAGCTTACGAAAAGCTCACCCGATACTTCGCGTTGGGCGTCCGTCTCCGTGATGCTAAGTTGGCTGAGCTGAATGGTGATATCATCAGTCCGTAGTTCCGTACGACGTGTGAGTGCCTCGTCGACAGCCCTCTCCAGGGGGACACTGACCTCCCGGTAGGCCAGGTCGGTGGTAACCTCGATAGGCGTTTCGATTGCTATCCCGATCTGGAGTTTGAAGGTATCTTCGTTCTGCCTCAGGGTGGCTTCGCTGTTGGCTGCCGTATTTCTGGCATTGGCAAGATCGATGTCCAGACGGAGTACTTCTACCTCGGCGAGCAGTCCTGCATCAGCTTTGAGGCGGGCGATTCGGAATGCTTCTTCAGCCTGGCTTACCTGTAGTTCATCCAGCATCAGCTGTTGCTGGGAGCGAAACAGATCATAAAAACGGCTGGAGACGTTGAATACAATATCGAGCTGGTTTCGAGAATAGGTTTGAAGCGTGGTTTGAAGATTCAATTCAGCTCTGCGAAGGCCCAGCTTGAGCCTATTGTATGTAAAAAGTGGTTGCCGGAATTGGACACGAACCTGAGTACCGTATTGAGATGGGTCGGAAGTGGTGTTGGTGGCCTGATTAAGTACGTCAAATTGCTGAAATCTCTGTAACGATCCCACAAGTGAGATTACACCATCAGTACGGCCAACGGGCTGGTTGGCCAGGACATCTGTCTGCAGGTCCATGAACTGTTGTCGCTCAAAAATAAATGTTCCGCCCGGTAGCGCCGTACGTCGCTCATTCTGTTGAAAATTGGGCAGACTGGAGAGCTGTAGTTCGCCGTTGCTCTTGAAGCCGGCCTCGGCCGACCGTAGATTCATGCGTGAGCTAATGAGAGATTGTTCCAACCTCTTGACATCGTAGCTCTGACCAAGAGCCACCTTTATACTCTGTTCCAGTGTAAGAACGGCAGGCGCTTGACCTCTGACCGGAGCTGTAATTGCCAGTAGGCCCGATATCAAACAGATGTTTCGGATGACCCGCCCAATCATGGCCCCTCCCCTTGTAAATGACCTTTTTTTCCGGTCGCGTGGCATCAAATAGTTGTTTCTCATTTTATGTACGTCCATCTGAGAGCGTCAGCGATGATATATCCCTTTCCAGCGTCTGACAGTTCGATAACGGCTTTTTTGTCTTTGTCAAAAGTAAACTTTCCCATGGGCCACCATTCACTCTTGGTGCCCTGTGGCTGAATCATAACTTCGTGCGGACCGTCCGCCGCATCCACGTTGATGAAGAATCGTCGTTGCAGTGCCAGCCGTGGCGGCATATGGAGACTTAACTCATAGTCTCCAGAGCGCGGAACATTCGTTTCCCATCGAACCGGGAAGTCGCCGTCGCTTTGCCAGCGGTACCTGTATCCGAAGATGTATCGACCATATGCTTCTGCCCGCGTCAGATATTTCCAACTATTCATCTGTGCTTCCGGTCGCAGGTATTTCGCCTCAGCAATGCTGGGCATGAAGAAGCCCTCGTCACGGTCATCAAGGATAAAGACGAGCGAATCCATTGTGGATTCCACCGTGAATGAAGTATCTCGAGGTGCGCCTTTGCGAAGGCCCGAGGCCATGGTCACCGGACGCATGATGTTGCCACGGTTTCGTGCAAAGAATGGCACGATTTGAACGTTTTCAGGCACTTCGGACGTTACCATGTGGACTTCCTTCTCCTCATAGCTTCGTAGTGAGAGAGAGCGGCGCACCTTGTCTCTGCGAGTCTTCATGACCACCCGGACGAAGCCGTCGCCCGATTCACCATTTCTGACATTGAATCGGGTACGGTAGGCCACCTGCATTTCTCCGGTATCCCACTTTTCTACCTCCGGGCGGGTGATTTGATAGCCTGGGAACGTCGCCTTGTTAAACCATTGGTCCGCGAAAGATTCCACATCAGCCTCACTGAATGTCTGCACCATATCGAGAAATCCATCCAGCGTAACACGTTGGTACAGGTGATCCGTGAGTAGAGAACGCAGAGCCTTCTTGTAGGCGCCTTCGTCTGCCCAATCTTCTAGCATGTCGAGTACAGGAGCACCCTTGAAATCCAAAACCGCCCGGTACTTTTTGCCATCGCCCTCGGGCCTGAGTTCCTTTAAAGGTGTCATCTCTAATGTTGCCAGTACCGTATCCACCTCAATCCCGTATCTGCGCCGTACTGACCATTCCTGATTGTTGAGTCGCATGCGCTCATTGGAACTAAGTCGCTGGTTGAATCGGTCGGGAAAGAACGTGTCGTACGTGAGTCGTTCGGCTTCTTCGTGGAGTTGAAGTTCCAGCGCTCTACGGAGAAGCGGGCTGGCAATGTCCACGCGGAAATGGTAGTAATTGCGCAGGGGCGTCAACAGACTGCCATCGAGTTGGGCACGGTCCGGTATCAGCACATCGAGTACGGTTCTTACGAATACGTCCCTCTTTATTCGCCATTCCGTATCGTCCCGACCTCTTCGTTGGGCATTCCTGATCGAAGATTCGATTCTCTTGTCCAACCTCTTGCCTGCTAACCGAAGCTCCTCGATCATAACGACACCCGGCTGCAGGAGTACGTTGTCCACGCCGTGGAGGGTCGTGTAGACCTGCATCTGAAGCGGGACCTCTACGAAGGACAGTTTTGGATAGGGATAGGGTGTCCCTGCTGCTTGTTCGAATAGTTCAAACAGCCTTTCTACAGCTTGGTAACAGGTGTCCGCAACATCGTCAAATGCCTCGTACCCCATTAGATGCCCAGAATAGAAGTATAGCTCCACCTCTGTTTGAGAGAATTTGCGACTTAGTCTCTCATAGGGGCCAGCGTTCAAGGAGAGGGCCGGCACCGGGGTTTCAGCGTTAAAATGGGTTGTTCGTCGCCCACCTTCGGATGATTCAGAAACCCGAGCCCCCTGCGCGATAGCATATACATCGCTCGGCGTTTCAACTCGGATAGTCGCCGTCGAGAAGTTAGCTGGCTTTGGACTGTCATAGGCATAGCCCGACGCGACGCCGGGTACCGGATACCATCCACTCTGGGCAGGAAGAACGGCGATTCGCTCATCTGCCCATGCTGATATGTTGTCCTTTGTCCAGGGACCGTCGCCGGATTTCGGGATCAGACCTTCTGCTTCATCCAATCTTTCCAAGGTGAAGTATTGTCCATCAATGTCGCCGGTATAGGACAGTTTCAGAGAATCGGTCTTACCCACGCCGAGGGGGGTTGGCAGTGCCAGACGTATCAGATGGCTGTCATGAATCAAGGGAACTGCGCGTCCCGCCCATATAGCATTTGTTACAGTTAGGCCGCTGTTCAAGGAGAACAGCAGAGTGTCGATGGGAGAGGAATGCGGGTTATGTACCGTTAACTGCGCCTCTATAGCTAGCGGGTTTGATTCTGAATCAAGGCTTATATCCAAATCATAGTGGGTTACCGACGGAAGTACGGCAGCCGCTCTCTCGACATGATGAGCCCGCATCTCATTCCGCACGTCCTGTTGGGAGGCATACTGAGTCCAGATTGATGAGACTACAACTACCGCCCCGCTGAAGGTCAGTATGCCCGTTGTCCCGGTGATGCGCCTGGAGAACGCGGACTGATGGAGCCGTGGATAGAGGAGAATGGTACCGCAGACAAGGGCGGCTGAAAGCAGAAGATAAAATGCGCGCTGCCACAGGACTGATTCGATTTCTCCGAATCCGATCAGATCACTGTTGAACAGCGGGATTGCGAAACAGGCATAGTCGAACAAGCCCTCATATTCGTCGCGGACATAGAAGAGTATACCTGCCACATATGCCAGAGGAATGAGAATAGCTACCGCTTGAACCCGAACAAGGCTGATTAGAAAGAAAACCAGAGCAGTCATGAAGAGAATGGAGGGAACAGTTGCGATCATGAAATACTGGGCGGCCGGCATCATGTTGAAGTTTACATCCAGGACGTACATTTTTACCAGCCGACCTATGGCTGAAAGCCCGAGAAAGAAGAGGTTTATCATCAACAGACCACTGACGATTCCCATGTATTTTCCCAGGACCCAGTTGGCGGTTGTCATCGGACGGGACAGCATGACCTGGTCCAGATGTGCCTGTGTCTCAGCCTTTCTGAAATCTGCCGCCACAAATATGATAATAATAGCCTGCGCATAGCTGAACAGGTAGAGTGCAATCCATGCATCGGTCCCTTCAAGCATGAATTCGCCCTCGGGACTGTTGTCAAAGATGCTTGCAATGGTTGTGGCCAGCAGGAGCATGAACGTAAAGAACCCACCTATACTTCCTAAGACCCAGACCTTCGGTGTCCGGAACAGAATAGATCTCTCTGCTGCTGCAATCGTCCGTATGTATTTCAGGGATTGAATCATAGGTATGATTTCGGCTCGGGGATGCCGGGCATCTGCTGACATACCGACTCTAGTGGACGCTGCTCAATCTGTACCATGGCGTTGTCGAACCGGTTCAGTGAGAACATGGCTATTGGTCTTCCCTGGTAAGATACATGTAAGCGTCTTCCAGGTTTGGAGACTCGGGAGACATTTTGATGCCGTTCACAGGATCACCGACAACCCGGACTATTCGGCCACCCTCTCGAGCAACGCTGGATATCACCTGCATCTCTGCGGCCAGTGTCAGATACTCATCATCGGAGCACTCGGCCGTCCAAACATGGTGGTCCGTCTTGGCCACAAGATCAGCAGGTCTACCTCGAAACACGACTTGTCCGCGGGATAGTAATGCGAGATCCTCACAGGTACTCGAAATATCGCCAACAATGTGGGTACTCAGAATGATTATCTTATCACGGCTGATATCCGCCAGCAGGTTTCGAAAACGTATCCGCTCGGCTGGATCGAGCCCTACGGTTGGCTCGTCGACGATAAGCAGCTCTGGGTTGCCTATTAGGGCCTGTGCGATACCCAATCGTCGGACCATGCCACCTGAATAAGTCTTGACCTTTCGGTCGCCTACATTCTGAAGGGCCACCCGTTGAAGCGTCTCGTCGACTACCGTGCGCAGATTCTTGCGTGGCACACCGTTCAATTCACCTACGTATCTGAGAAACTCGGTGCCGGTTAGTTGCGCATAGACACCGAAGAACTGCGGAAGATATCCGAGCGTACTTCGGAGTTCTTTACGTTTCGAGTTGATATCACAGTCATCGATCAGGACTTCACCGCGAGATGGGGTCTCAAGAGTGGAAAGAATCTTCATGAGCGTGCTCTTACCAGCGCCATTTGGCCCAAGCAGCCCAAACATGCCCTGTCCGATATCCAGTGACACGTCTTGCAGCGCGTGAAACGAGCCACCGTATGTCTTCCAGAGATTTCTGATCGCAATTGTCATGAGTCATTAGACCGATGCATGTAACAAATGTTTCAGCGAAACCGAGGGATTACAGTTGACCTACATAATGGAAATCCAGGTGCCTGATATACAGAGCTATTTCACGATCTGCCGTATCAGGGAACGAGTACCTTGACAAAAAATATACGTAACAGGGAATATATGACCTACTTTAAATGTCTAATCGAACAGAGACTCACATGTTCACCAACAAACGCGCCCGGTATTCGAGACGATATTGTGAAAGATTCCGAACTGATCTCAGCGACCCTGATGGGCGATCACAGAGCGTTTCAGTCTCTGGTAGAGATATACGAACCACGGGTGGCTGCCACCGTCGTCGGCATGTTGGGACGATGCCCTGAAGCGGACGACGTCGGTCAAGAGACGTTTATCCGATTTTTCAAGGGCCTGGCGGGTTTCAAGGCGACAGCCAGTGTGGGCACCTATATTACGCGGATCGCAATCAATCTATCGTTGAACGAACTGAAGC
>JABIQT010000200.1 GCA_018667995.1 Candidatus Latescibacterota bacterium | reverse complement strand
GGGACGTGGTAGTCATCGATCCGACTATGTGGCATGAGATGGGGCATGATTATACGGAGACACCCCGCTGGATCCTGTTTGCCGGGTTCTGCGGCATAGACAAGCCCGCTCAGCGCAACCACTGGCAGATCGCTGGCCGGGACCTGTGTCGTGACATGAATGAGCAGGTTCGGGCACTATTTCTGTCCACAGATGGACCGGATGACGGTTCCAATTCGGCGCCGCTCTGTCTACCGGACGGGTGGCCGCAATAAATCATGTTCCGGTTTCGATTACTTCGGGTGAGTCCCAGGACCGGCCGCAATTCCGATGATTCCAAAGCTTGTTTGACAGGTACGAGACAGACGCCTACAATAAGGAAACTCATCATCGGAGAATAACAGGAGGCACGACACATGCAGACGATCGAGGCAGGTGGACTGGTGTTTGAAGCGGAGAGCAGGACATTGGGCGCAGACGGAGGACCTGCTCTGCTGGTATTTGGCGAGGTAGATGGCGATCGCATTCAGATTCTGAGATTCGATTGCTTCCGCGATTCGCCCCATTATCATTACGATCCCACGGGGAAGAACGAAGTGCATCAAATGGAGAACGGTCTAGATTCGGTAGCCTGGACCGTGGATCAGGTTCGCACCAGCGTGGATAAAATGATCAGGACGGCAGGATACGAGGCAGTGGCGAATCAGGTAGACATGAGTGTAGTGTCGGAAGCTGCGGATGATATAGCGCAGGCGTTACGCGGCTCGTGAGTTAGTGTGCCGATACCTAGTTCGGTTAACGCTGGTGCCGGCGGCTATTCCAGATCGCCCCAAACATTGTCGCGTCCCTCAAGTTGCAGATGGATGGGGATCTCCTGAGGCAGGAGGCAACCTGTGGCGTCACAGGCCTGATAGGTCAACTTCGCCCTTATGTCGTATGTGCTGACAGCAATAGCCTTGACCGGTGTTTTGAGGGTGATGGTTCCCTCGTATACGTGCAGCGTCTCGTCGAGGACTTTCAGGTAATGTCGGAGGGGTGCCGGGTATTCGGTGTCACCATACACCAGGCCATCTATGGGCTCGAAGGACAGAGCGGTGGGTATGTATCCATCCGGCAATGGTGTGCCGTTAATATGATATCCCTCGCTGATATTGATCTCAACCGAAAGGATCTGGACCTGTTCGGGGCGTATTGTCTTAGACGGGAATGAGGCTACAACCGTCACTGGGTCAGTCTCGACTCGGATTGTGTTTCCGCTTCCAGGGGAACCTACCTGCATTCCCTCCCGCAACATACTACCCACGGAGTCCCTTACGGCATGATCCGCGTAGAACGACTTCTCGATGACCACGCCTGATTCGTCGACCATGAAGGTGCCTGGGAACGGCACTCCGTACCAGGCATGGCCGGTCGGGACGTTCGTGTTCATGATTCCGAACGCGCCAATGACCCTGCTGTCTGGGTCGGAGAGAAGCGGATATGTGATGTTATATTTGCGAGCGAACTTTCCCAGAGTCTCCACGGTGTCGTAGCTCACCGCACATATCTGTATGCCATTGCTTCGGGATGCTTCAAGGCTCTCTTGCAGCTCAACCAGCTGCGATTTGCAGAATCCTCACCACGATGCGCTTCGGTGAAAGAGAATCAGCGCTCGTTTCCGTCCGTTGTGCCGATAGTTGAACAACGTCCCATTCTGGTCAAGCAGACCGAATTCCGGTATGATGTCTCCGACCTCAGGTCCTTGCGGGAATACCTCGTCAACAGGATCACCCGAGTTAACTAATTCCTGGCTCATAGATGTCCGTTCGTTTCTTGGTGAAATGACTTCCATTACGGTCACAGGGGCAAGCTACTATCCCTGAATTGGTGCCGAAGGAAATCTGGTGGAGCCAGAGAGGCACCATACCGTACCGCTGGTTGTCATCTGGGATAGGATCCCCTGTGATTACCTTATTTACCACTACGCCAGAATCTATTCGAAAAATCTCGATCTGGACGGTTGCTATTACCTGCTGCTTCGATAATTCACGTTTCTTACGGTGTCGATGATCCTCATGCGGTGCGCCCCGTCAGGACAGGCCACAGTTTGGTCGGTCGGGCTCACTCCGGTTTGGTAACGCGTGGCGAAGGCCTCATCCTGTTGGGCATAAATGGCAAAGGTCATGCTTGCAGAATATCACCTATAGATCAGGAGAATTAAAGCTATTTTCGAAGCTCAGGTCCAGAAGTGACCCCGAGTCGTTTTCATTTAGAGGCTCTTGGGGACGATTACTTCACGGCTGCATGCCTGAGTCGTCACGTCTTGGTCCCGTCTTGCGTGGGGCTTGCTGTAGGACTATCTTTGACCACGCCTGTGCTTCTATTCTGCGGCCGCAGATGAAACAGTTTCTAAACGCATACCTCAAGAGACCCGCCATGGGATTCATCGATGGAATTGATAGGCAGTGTGTAAGGCAAGCGCGTGCGCATTTGCTGCCACTTATGTGCACCGCGGCCGTCGGCCTTCTGCTTTTCTATCGTCTGGGCGACCTATCCCTCGATCCCGATGAAGGACGAATCATTGAGTGGACCAATATTCTGCTGGCCGAAAATCCTACCATATTAGGCCTTTTCGTATCATTCGTGAAAAACGGCGGGCTTGTTCCTCTCGGTGAGATCGTCGATTACAGACAACTCTATCCCGGGATCAATATCTACCTGACTGCACTCTCGTTTCACGTGTTTGGGGTCAGTATCTGGGCTGCCCGTTTACCATCTGCCGTTATCGGTCTCTTTACGGTCCCGGTTTTCTACGCGAGCGCCAGGCGCCTTCTCCCGACGGGGATGAGTCCACAAATAGGCCTTCTGCTATTCGCGACCTCTGCGCCTCTACTTTTTCTAATGCGGCAGGCACGATACACCTCCACTACTGTGCTGATGACGCTCCTGCTCGTACTCGCTTATTTGGCGGTCCTTGAGCGAAAGCGATTCGCGCTGATCTATCTGTCGATAGTATCGCTACTATTTTTCTACACGGCCTACTACGTCTTCTGTCCTGTGGCCCTGGGGTTGGTCTGCCACGCTTTGGCATTCACATCCGCATCTGTACGAAAAAGGGTCGCTGTTCTGTTCTGCCTGCTTTTGCTGTGTATCACTCTTGCGGGCGCCGTTCTCCAGCTGGGCCCCATTTGGTTTCTCGATACAATTGGCTACATTCTGTCAAGGCGAGCGCCTATCATGGTTTTAAACAACCTTCATCTGGCGGCCTTTGAAATGAACCTGCTCGGTATACCATTCGTCCTTGCTGTTATCTACCTTGGATGCCTGGGCCCCGGTGGGCGAAGGGATCCGCAATTCTTTACCGCTATTGGACTGTGGGCGGTGTTCATGATTATGCAGAGCTCATTCGGTGCAGTTCTTTGCGGGTATGCTAGTGGCGTCCTGAACCCTGTATGGCCATACAGGGGCGGCTGGCTCCAGAATCGGCTCGTAGATCCGAGATCCTGGAGCGTGATATGCCTGTGTTCCGGCGCCTTTATGGTCGTGCAAGGCCTCAGGAAAACAACATCAAGCGACGCGAAATTGCTGGCCATACCGGTTATCATGGTTATGGGGGCAATCGCGGGCTACTCTCTGCTCTATCCGAGTATATGGACGCGCTATGTCGCCTGTCTGGTGGTCCTTGCGTTTATACCTGGAGCCTATATGCTTGAGCATATACTTGTCCGGCAGAAGCTGGTCGGATACGCCTTGATCGTGCTATTGATCGGTACCAATCTGCTCAGCGTAGTTCCCTTCAGTAGCGGGCACTACCCCTACCTGGACTGGAAACTGCCGCATTGGACGTATCGACTGTTCTCCGATGACCCCATTTCCGAAGTGATATACAACTTCTATACAGACCATAGACAGGTCAATGCGGGCGTGCCCAATGAATAATCCGCAGGGCGCTACGATCAATGACAATGCGCCACGCCATCGGCTGCGTTCAGTCGCGGGGGTGTTGGGCCTTCTTGTCGGATCCGGTCTCGCTTTCCTATTGGTTCTGGAAGTGGTCTTACGCCTCTTCGATCCTCAAATCGCCATGGTTCATCCAAACGGAATGTGGCAGCTCGATCCCGTTCGTGGCGTCCGCTTGACACCCTCGTACAGCGGAAGGCACTGGTATCCGGAATTTGAGATTGATGTTAAGATCAGTGCTCAGGGGCTGCGTGATCGCGCCTATGGCCCCAAAGGCGCGGACAAGGTGCGCATCATGACGCTGGGCGATTCATTCACTTTTGGTTTCGGAGTGGAAGCGTCTGAATCCTATCCCAAACAGCTGGAGCGCAAACTAAACGAGGTCACAGAAGGGGAGCGGTATGAGGTGATCAACGCTGGATTTCCCGGATATAGTACCCTACAGGAATTGCGGTATCTGGAGGAGGATGGCTTAAAACTATCGCCTGATATAGTGCTTGTCGGATTCTTTGGCATCAACGACTTCGCCGATAATCTGCTGGAACCGGATCGGTTTGCCCTGATTGAGGGGTTTCTCTATGACAGACGGAGCGTGGATCCAGAGAAAATTGAGGATCGTAGCCGGTGGTTGCCCGCGATCAAAGCATGGCTCTGGGCGCGTTCCCACGCCTATCGCTTTACGGCGGATCGTTACCGCCGACTGTTCGTCTTCCGGGACGATTCTGACCAAGGCACACTGGCTCTGCCATCGCCTGATGCCGATTCACAGACACGGCGGATTGATTTTCCGTTGGTCAGTCAAGCAATGCTCGGAGCCACCACCGGGTATCTTGGGGATATTTACAGGGCTGCAGAATCTCACGAAGCCAGGGCTGTGCTGGTCTTGATCCCGGGAATGAATATGCTGGGCACGCCTACGGAAGCCTGGACGGTGACGACAGACTCGTTGAAGGCCCATGCCGATGAGCATCAGGTGGCGGTGATCGATCTGGCTCAGGCGTTCGGGGAGGCAGGCGCGAGAAAGTTGACGGGAAGTCTGTGGTTTTCGGAGAACCGACACTGGAAGGCGCCCGGGCACGAACTAGCCGCCCGGGCTATCGCAGAGCGTTTGTGGCGTTCAGGACTGCTGGAATAGGGAAATATGACGGGCATGATTGCGTTGGCCCGACCGACCTGTGCAGTCCTGAACAACTTGTCCGTTGTGGATTGCTACCTGAAAGCGGTACTATGCCTAAAGAAATACGTGCACTTCGAGTAATAGCTGGTCGTTGTTTCCAATAATGGCCGTACCGCCCTGCAGTACCTTCGGGCGATGTATTGAATAGAAGATCCGGGTTTGAAAAAATGGCGTAATGACCGGTTCGATGCCGAACCGGTACCGTCTCTCTTTGTGGGCGACCAGCAAGCCTGGGTCTGGCGCACCGTCCGGATCGTAGTAATCGAATGCGGCCTTGACATTGAATCCCTTATGGAGTAGCAGGTTCAGTTCGCTGTAGCTTACGATCTGTGTGGCGTTCTTGGTCAAGAAATCCCGATCAAGCTTGAGCACGTCTGTCTCATGCAACACGGTGAACGGTCCGTAGGATAATCCCACGAAGCCGCCGCCCATCAGCTGTGCCTTGCCGTTGTAGTTGAACGACCCCCCTCCCCAGAAATACTTAGAGGCAAAGGTCAGACGCGCCACGAACTGCTTCGCGGTGTTGGTGTCCTTTGCCACAAATGGCTCGGCGTTCATCGCTGCTGCCGACAGGGCGAACGGTCCCTTCTGCAACCCCAGCTCAAATCCAAAATCGGGCTCGAGCACACCAGTCTTCGTCAGAAGGAAGGATTCACGGTCCCATACGCGAAGGCCATAGGGCATGTACATCTGGCCTACCTTGAAATAGGAGTTGGCCGG
>JABIQT010001129.1 GCA_018667995.1 Candidatus Latescibacterota bacterium | reverse complement strand
CTCGGTACGGTGCAGAATCAAGAGCATTACATGAACGGTGTAGCGGCAAGGCGCGATAATTTTGCAGAGGATATCCTTCCGTTCCTTGAACAGGCATACGAAGAATACGCGCAACTCACCGGGAGGCGTTACGGCCTTATTTCGGAGCACAATTGCGAAAAAGCTGACACGGTTTTTGTCGTTATGGGATCCGCTGCCGAGAACATTGAGGCGGCCATAGACTATCTGCGTGATACACGGGGAATCGAAGTCGGCGTGATACACGTGAATGTTTACAGACCATTCCCTGAAAACAATATCATAAAGGCTCTTAGGGGCAAGAAGATGGTCATCGTTCTCGAGCGGACCGATGAGGCACTTTCCGCCGACAATCCTCTGACTCGAGATGTAAAATTGGCGTTGAGCAAGGCAGCAGCCAATCATGTCGTCAATAATTACCAAATGCTTGAAAGCCTCGACCCGGCGACCGAGATGCCCCAGATCGTTTCCGGATCATACGGACTCGGATCCCGCGACTTCCGCCCTGAGGACATCATCGGAGCCTACGATTTCTCGCAGGGCGACCTGGCCCGCAACGATGGCAAGAAATACGGCGAAGGTGTGAACTTCTTCTTCATGGGCATCGCCCATCCATACGGAGTGAGATCCTCCGAGACCCCGTCGTGCCTTCCTGAAAACTCCATCGCTGTGAGATTCCACTCCATTGGTGGCTGGGGAATGATTACGACAGGTAAGAATCTTGGTGAAATCCTCGGTGAGTTCTCCAATGCGGTGGCCAAGCGGGATAACATCGTCGATGAAAACGGAGACCTGGGAGAGATCGTTCATATCAGTGCCAATCCCAAATACGGTTCCGAGAAAAAGGGCGCGCCCACGAACTACTTTCTGGTCGCCGCACCAGATCGCGTCCGGGTTAATTGTGACTTGCGGCATGTGAATGTGGTGCTGTGTTGCGACCCGAAGATTTTCCTCCATTCAGACCCACTGGAGGGACTGGAGGAGGGTGGCGCATTTGTATGGGAATCAGACGAAGACCCGGAGAAGGCCTGGGAGCGTATACCCGAGCGACATCGAAAAACTGTAATCGAGAAAAACATCCAGGTATACCTATTACACGGATTCGCCATCGCCAAGAAGGCCACTCCCAGAGCAGACCTGCAAACGCGTATGCAAGGCAATGCATTCCTCGGTGCTTTCTTCAGTGTCTCACCATTTCTTCAAGACTATAAAATCACTAAAGAAGATTTCGAGCAGACCGTACTAAATCAGTATAAGAAGAAATTCGGCCGATTTGGTGAATCTGTGGTAGAATCCAACATGGCCGTGATGCGGTCGGGCTTCCTTGATGTCAAGAAAGTGGAGCATGGCAGCATTGAAGCACCGGATAGCTCGAGTTTTATGGGCTCAGTGCTGATTCCCATCGAGGACGTAGTCGCTGCACCTGTTGAGAATGGGAATGGGACAAACGGCTCAGAAAAACCACCTATGTTCAGGATGGATACTTTTGACGGCGAATACCGATCGGGACTGGGTTACGATCAGCCAGCGAGTCCATTGGCATCTGTTGGCGTAATGGCGGCAGGTACCGGCGCCACCGTAAGCAAATATGTATCCCGGAGAGAGATCCCCCGTTTCATCGAGGAGAACTGTACGCAGTGTATGGACTGCATCACAGTCTGTCCTGATACGGCGCTCCCAAATACCGCGCAGGATATCGAGACGGTATTGAGAACTGCTATTCAGTATTATGTCTCAGATATTACCTCGCGAGAGGCTCTGTTGAGTAAGGTCTCCGATATCGACAACGCTTGCCGGGATAAAATGCTGGATCTTAGTAAGGACAAACAGAATGACATTCGCTTCAAGGCGCTGGTAATCGAGGAAATGCGCGGTCTGGAGGGCAATGGTATAAAAGCTGAGGCCGTAGACCAAGTAGATGCGATCATGGATTCCCTTCCTATCGCGTACAGTAAAACTCGGGCCATATTTGGAGCAATGGAAAAGAAAAACCCCGGATCCGGTGGCATCTTCTCCATATTCGTCAGTGATCTGTGCAAAGGCTGTTCGGCATGCGTAGATGCCTGCGGAGACCACGAAGCTCTCGAGATGGTCCCTGAATCCGAAGAGCTACACGGCAAATACGAGTCCGCTGTTAAATTCCTCAGCCTCCTCAAAGACACCCCAAATAAGTATATGGGAATCTTCGATCCCCTGACGCCAGAGGACTCGAAGGCGGCGGCGCTGAGATACCATCTGATGATGCAATCAAAGTACACGGCACTGGTCTCCGGCGACGGCGCCTGCGCTGGTTGTGGCGAAAAGTCGGTCCTCCGCGCCATAGCGACAATGACAGAGACATACATGCGCCCCATCTTTACCGCCAAAGCCAATAGAGTTGATGAAAAAGCAGCTCGCCTCGAAAAAGAGGGCGCGGCGAGACTTCAGGCATTCAAAACTTCCGATAACGAGTCCTACCAGTGGTTTACAAAAACAGTCCTTCACCTATTGATGGGATATGGTGGCGAGGATGTGGCTGATACGGATGCGCAGATTGCAGAGAGCTTTGACGGCGACGATCAAGAAATCGTCAACGCCATGGTTATGGTTATGCGTCAGGATGCGGACAACCATCGCCATCCCCAGGTGCTTGACGGCACAGGACCCAGTGGATTCTCGGTCATGGCTATGGCGGCTCACACGGGCTGCAATACCGTCTATGGGTCGACTCCCCCCAGCAATCCACATCCCTATCCATGGATGAATTCACTGTTTCAGGACGGGGCAACCATAGGATGGCTCATGGGTGAAAGTTTCATAAAAGACCATGCCCGTCGATCGATTCTACCCGAACGTTTTTCGGATCTGATTTTTGGAGAATTCGTCACCGGATACTCCGAAGCCGAGTATTTCCAGTATACCCACTTTTCCGACACACAGATGACGAACGATGAAATGCTGGAGACCCCCAAGGTCTGGGTCGTAGGTGGTGACGGTGGAATGGGTGACATCGGCTACCAGAACGTGTCCAAGGTCGTACTTCAGAACCGCCCGAACGTGAAGATGTTACTGATGGATACCCAAGTGTATTCGAACACGGGCGGTCAGAATTCCGATTCGTCGCCCATGACGGGCGGGTTCGACATGAACCAGGCCGGTGCTGCGAGTGAGGGCAAGCTGACGGAGAAAAAATCCGTATCGGAGACTTTCCTCGGCGGACATGGTTCGCCATTCGTGGCGCAGGTATCCATGGCGAATTCCGCGGCGCTGTATCGTGCCATACTGGACGGACTCTGTTACCGTGGCACTGCGTTTATCCAGTCGTTTACGACCTGTCAACCCGAGCATGGTGTTCCAGATCACGCTGCACAACTTCAGGCACAGAGAATCCGGGACAGTCGCGGGATGCCTGAGTTTGTTTACAATCCACAGTTGGGAGAGACCTATCAGGAATCCCTTGATGTCAAAGGGAATCCCATGGAAACAAAGGATTGGTATGAAAATCGCGTGCCTGCAACGAAACAGAAATACACCTATACCGTGGCACACTGGGCCTTCACAGAGGCACGATTCAGGCTCCACCACAAGATCGTGAAGGAAGAGGCTGTTAAAGAGTTAATACTTCTTGATGACAAGATGCAGTTGATGACCATGGATGACGTGGTTAATCGTAGGTATCTGGATCCGAATCACCGATCCTTCATTCCTGACAGAGGCGTCTACGCGGTGGCATTTACGGACGAAGGGACGCCCGAATATCATGTCCTCTCACGTCAGATGGTTCTATTCTGCATCGAACGTCGCAAAGCCTGGCGCCTGCTCCAGAGTAGAGCAGGAGTCATCAATGAAGATTACACTGCGCAGCGGGAACTGCTGAAACAGATTGATAGCGGCGAATTATCGGTGGACGACTTCATGGCATCGCGATCTGAGCAGGCTGACACAGATGCGAATGCCAAAGCTGAGAAGAAAGTTGCGGCTGGGGTAGACGGCTCCGGAAGTTAAACACGGTATCTCGGCCTCTCCAACCCACACTGCAATTCAGAAAGGCGTTACATTACCTCTTTACAATGTAACGCCTTTCTACTTAGATCAGGAATTGAACGCCCAAGCCTTTAAATTTGGTACGAGGAGTCCGTAATGTTGAACCTCCAATCTATCGTGATCGATAAGGTAGTCGAAACCCTCCAACTGGAATACGATCACTCCTATGGCAACTGGAATGCGGAGTGCGGTAGTATACTGGCTTGGGTGGCGCGACTTGCCCTCGAAAATATGGCGAATAGCGATACTCTGTATCATGATATACACCACTCTGTCATGGTGACAATGGCTGGCCAGCAGATTCTGCGAGGCAAACACCTCATTGAAGGAGGCGTCACGCCAATCGACTATCTCCATGTGTTGACGGCGACGCTCTGCCATGATATTGGATTCGTTCGGGGCATATGCGAGGGTGATACGCACGACGAAGTCGCCACCGGAATTGGAACCGACCGTGTTCCATTCGACGGAAACGGAACCTGTGCGTCACTGTCGCCTTACCATGTGGATCGCGGAAAACGGTTTATCCACGAACGATTCGGTGGGCACGCACTCATAGACGCGGAGCGAGTAGCGTCTTACATCGAATTGACACGATTTCCACCACCGGACGATGACTTGTACAAGGACACCAGCAGCTATGCCGGATTGGTTCGAGCCTCCGATCTGATCGGTCAGCTCGGAGATCCAGACTATATTCGCAAGATCCCGGCCTTATTCTATGAGTTTGAAGAAATCGGCGCCAACAAAGCCCTCGGTTGTGAAAATCCGGGCGGGCTCAGAACCAACTATGCCGGGTTCTACTGGAATGTGGTAAGACACTACATCAAGAACGGCGTAAGATTTCTGGAAGTGACCCAGGAAGGACAACAATGGTTGGCGAACCTGCATTCGCACGTTTTTGCGGTAGAACACGCTGAAGATCTGCAGAAACCCGCAAAGACCTCCAATTGACTTCGCTCGGCCGGCATGGCCAACTGAGCTGACGCCCGCCGGATTTCCCCGGAGTTAAAATGCGCGTCGAACTGAACCATCTCTCTCTGGCCTACGGTGAGAAACCCCCCTTATTTACAGATCTCAATCTCATACTCAATGACGGCGATTTTATTCTCATTACCGGACCATCTGGCAGTGGGAAATCCAGCCTGCTCAGACTGATTAATATCCTCCATGCCCCGATTGCCGGATTTATACATATTGACGACCTGCCCATCGATCAGCATGAAGTGACACGACTTCGTCGCAGAATCGGATATATTCAGCAGGTACCCGTCATGCTGCCCGGAACCGTGCGGGAGAACCTGCATCTGCCGTTTCGGTTCAAGACAGCCAAAGACCAATCCGCACCTGATGATCCGAAGATGCGCGATTCCATGGACGGCTTCTTGCTTCAGGACGTAGGATTGGCGGACGACGCGAGTCAGCTTTCCGTAGGTCAGAAACAGCGTCTCTCTTTGATCCGAACCATGCTGACCCGACCCGAGGTCATTCTCTGCGATGAGCCCACCTCAGCACTTGACCCGGAATCGAAATCCGTTGTTGAAGAGTGGATCATCCGTTTGAATACCGATTCGAACACTACGATTCTTATGGTATCGCATCAGGACTTCACTCCGGCAGGCGTCAATCCACAACGATATATATTGAGCACGAACGGCCTAAGCAGTCTGAGTGCTACGTGACCCCGTAAAATCGAGCCCCCCATGACCGTTGTTGACATTACACCTGCGCAACTTCTGTTGTGCCTCCTCTTTGTGGCCGTAGCAGGTGTGGCATCCATTCTCTACAAGCTGAAACTGGAGAAAGATCTGGCATGGGGCACCGTCCGTACCTTCGCACAGCTTCTGCTAATGGGATATGTACTCACGTACATATTCCAGATAAACAACGTGGCGCTCATCCTTCTGCTATTCGTGTCCATGGTTTTCTGGGCCGCCTTCACGATTCGGAGTCGCATCAAAGAAAAGAGCGTGTCGTTCTTCCTCCCGACCTTTGTGTCTATGGTGATCAGCTATACGGTGGTTGCCATCGTAGTCACTGCTGTGATTGTACAGGTCAAACCGTGGTACACGCCGCAGTACTTCATTCCCCTGGGCGGAATGATCATGGGTAACTCCATGAATGCTATTGCGGTGGCACTTGATCGGATGTTCTCCGATATGAATCAGCGACGCGATGAGATTGAGCTGACCCTCTGCCTCGGCGCCACCTATCAGGAGGCCACCGGTGACATATTTCGAGGCTCCATCCGGGCCGGAATGATCCCGTCCATCAACGCACTTATGACAGTTGGTCTCGTTTCGCTGCCGGGTATGATGACGGGCCAGATCCTCTCGGGTACAGACCCTCTTCTCGCGGTGAAGTATCAAATCATCGTCATGCTTATGCTCGTAGCGTCGACAGCAATTGGATCCGTCATTGTAGTGTCCGTGGTTCGCAGGCGCTGCTTCACAAGAAACCACCAGATGATTGTTTAGATTTCCGTGATTTTTCTCTTGAACTACAAGACATCCCTCTATACAATGAACGTATTCTCAAGCCTATAAGAAGACGTACTTCCTCGTCTGTAGCAGGTGTCCCGATTCCTACAAGCGCATACGACTCAGACGTGAATAACTACAACAGTTTACAAGTACAAGGAGGTTACAATGGCCAGCAATCGCGGTGTCGCATATATCGGCCCCGGTAAGGTCGAAATACATTCCATTGATTATCCCGAGTTGGCACTCGGTTCCAGAAAGTGTCAGCACGGTGTAATACTCAAGATCGTCGCTACGAATATCTGCGGTAGTGACCAGCACATGGTCCGGGGACGTACGACCGCCCCCGCCGGGTTGATACTCGGTCATGAAATAACGGGTGAGATCATAGAAAAAGGCAGCGATGTTGAGTTTCTGAATGTGGGCGATATTGTTTCGGTACCATTTAACATCGCTTGTGGGCGATGCCGAAGCTGTAAAGAAGGCAAGACAGGCATATGTCTCAACGTCAATCCAGCCCGTCCTGGTGCCGCTTATGGATATGTCGATATGGGTGGTTGGGTAGGTGGACAGGCGGAATACGTGATGGTACCGTATGCTGATTTCAATCTACTCAGATTTCCTGACAGAGATCAGGCTCTGGCCAAGATCAAAGATCTCACTCTCCTGTCCGATATTTTCCCAACAGGATTCCACGGCGCCTATACAGCCGGTGTTGGTCCGGGGTCTGTTGTCTACATTGCCGGAGCTGGGCCAGTCGGTCTTGCCAGTGCGGCGTCGTGCCAGCTCCTTGGCGCAGCCTGCGTTATCGTCGGTGATTTGATTCCCGAGCGACTCGCTCAGGCACGCAGTTTTGGCTGTGAGACCGTAGATCTGACCCAGAGCGCTACGCTGGCTGAGCAGATCGAGAATATCATCGGTGAGCCGGAGGTCGATGCCGCCGTCGACTGTGTAGGTTTCGAGGCACGCGGACACGGCTCCGATTCAGGTACCGAACATCCGGCCACGGTGCTTAACTCAATCATGGACGTGGCCCGCGCCGGAGCGTCCCTCGGTATTCCAGGCCTCTATGTGACTGGTGACCCCGGGGCTGTAGACGACAATGCCAAGATCGGTATGCTCGGTATTCGTATAGGCCTGGGTTGGGCCAAGTCGCACCAGATCACGACTGGTCAATGTCCTGTAATGACCTATCACCGCCAGCTGATGAACGCGATCCTATACGATAAAATCCAGATCGCTGATGCTGTAAATGCCACCGTAATCAGTCTGGACGATGCCCCTCAAGGCTACCAGGACTTTGATCAGGGCGCAGCTAAGAAATTCATCATTGATCCTCACGGCGTTATTGCAGCATAAATAACGTGACGCAGCAGCAAACCCGCCGATGAAGACTTATTGGCGGGTTTGCTTTTTTTGAAGCGTGGATCTGTGCGTATAACCGTCAGGAATCCCGCTTCTCCCCTTGCCGTATCAGGAGAACACTCATGTCCAAGAAGACAAGCGGCCAGGCGCCGTTTGTATTTTCACTCTGCGAAGACCTTTATTCCCTGCCTGGTAAGGCACAATCCTGTGAGGTAGATCTACACGGTGGATTTGCCGTTGATCGCGAAACCGGCGGTCACATCTACTATGGCATGCCCGGTTGCGGCTTGATGAAAATCAGTCCGGACCTGACTTCGCAGGAGATTATCGAACTGCCATCAGATCTGAAACCTGTCAATTTCCACAGCACCAAAATCGGCACATTCGACGGCAAGAGACGGTTGATTATGCCGGCAAATGGTGATGCCATGGTCGTCGTTCTTGCGCTGGATGGCGGCGTAGACTTCATCCTCTCGAAACCAGAATTCGATGAATACGAGAACGAAGAGGAAGCGCCATTCAGGCCAACCGACGCTGCCATCGTGGAGAATACAGTCTACGTAGCGGATGGATACGGTGCGAATTACATCTCTACCGTCGACATGGCCACCCAGCAGTGGACCGGTACATTCGCCGGCAAGTCCGACGACCCCACCGCGCCCGGCCTGTTCGGTACCGCCCATGGGTTGAACCCGGCCCCTGATGGTAAGCATCTTTCCATAGCTGACAGACCACACGCTCGATTTGAACATTTCACGCACGATGGACATTACACAGCGTCCTATGGGATCCCTGCCGGTTCCAAGCCCTGCGGAATCGATTTCATCAAGTGGAAGGGCCGCTCGTATGGTCTGGTGGGTAGCCTGGACGATCCGCAGGATGGGCGCCCAGCGCCGATTTACATTCTGGACGGCGACACCTATGACGTGATTTCGACGGTGCGGCCGAAAGAAGATCTCGGCATTCCTCTTGCGGATCATATTCACAATACCATCTGGTATGAGCATAACGGGCGCCTGTTCTTAATCTGCCAGGCATGGAATCCGGGTCATTACTTTGTGCTGGAGCTTGAAGGCTGACAAACCATCACTTCGTGAGGGTTTTGAAGAGGGGTCGCGAGTCAAGCTCGTGACCCCTTTTTTAAGCTGTTAGAAGTCAAAACACTGTCATTCTTACTGAAAGTCGACCTATGTCCAGCGAAAATGCCACACCTGTAACCTGTGGCGCCGACGCATTTGTCGCTCTGTTGGCACACTGCGGATCAGAATGCCTCTTTCTGAATTCAGGCACCGACACTTTCCCTATTCAGGAATCCATCACCAGATTCGAAAGCGAAGGGCATACGGCGCCCCGTGTCATAACGTGTCCCGATGAGCTGGTAGCCATTTCAGCCGCCCACGGCCACTATCTGCTCTCTCGGCAGCCCCAGACGGTCCTGGTGCACGTAGACGCGGGAACCATGCAACTAGGTGGGGGGCTGCACAATGCGCAGCGCGCTCGCGCGGGTATGGTATTGTGCGCCGGAAAGGCGCCGCTAACCATAGACGGTGAGACGGCAGGTGGCCGTAATCTCTGGATCCACTGGATTCAGGACCAGCCCGACCAGGCTATGGGAGTGCGGGGATACACCAAATGGGTCTATGATCTTCACCGAAATGAGACCATTCACCATGTTGTTCCGCGCGCCTTCCAGGTAGCGGGTACAGAACCGGCGGGGCCCACATACCTGACGCTTCCCCGCGAAGTACTGATGGAAGAAATGACATCGGTGCCGCTTCGAGCAGGTCAGATGAGTCCGCCGGTTATGGCAGAAGCCGCGGTCTCCTCACTCTCGCCAGTGGCAGAGGCCCTGGCCCACGCACGCCGACCGCTGATCCTCACCGGTTACGCAGGACGGAACCCCGAATCAGTGACATCGCTCATTGAATTGGCTGAGTTGATTGGTGCACCTGTGGTAACACCGGCATCCTCCTGCATGAACTTCCCCAATACGCACAATCTGTGGGGCGGCATTACTCCGAACAGGTATCTCTCTGATGCCGACGTAGTCCTGATCGTCGACTGCGACGTGCCGTATATTCCCGCAGACGTGACACCGCAGGACGATGCTCAGATATTCTGGATCGATATGGATCCCTTAAAGAGCAACATCCCACTCTTTACTTTCCCTGCCGATCTACGAATTCAGGCGAATTCAGCCGATGCGCTACCGGTACTGGTTTCGTCCGTGCGTGATGCCCTCTCGGCGGATGACATACAGGCCCACGAGGAGCGCACAGGCATTCTCGCACAGCTGCACGGGCAACGGCGTGCGGAGATGGAGGATGTGGCCCTGGAGAAATGTACCCTCCGCCCCATTGCCCCTGAATGGTTGACCTACTGTATAGATCAAGCGCTGGATCCAGAGACGATCGTATTGGATGAAACCGTGACGAATCTCCGGTTTTCGGCCACTATTCTGGAACGCAAGGTACCGGGAACCTGGTTTACGAGTGGTGGGGCAAGTCTCGGATGGGCCCTCGGCGCAGCTGTGGGTGTCAAGCTGGCGGCACCGGATAGGCAGGTAGTTGCACTTGTGGGAGACGGCACCTTTATGTTTGGCTGCCCCAGCTCGGCACTCTGGACGGCAGCGGCTCATGACACGCCATTTCTGACCATTATTTATAACAACCAGATGCACTTTGCCACAAAGAGATCCTGGCTCATGCATTATCCTCATGGTCATGCACGCCACCTGGACCAATTTGTCGGTACGGATCTACAACCATCCCCTGATTTCGCCCAACTGGCGAAATCCTGCCATGCTTTCGGAAGAACGGTTACCGACCCCGCAGAATTACCCGATGCTCTGGAACGCGCTTTACAAGCGGTGGCTGAAGGCCAGGCAGCCGTACTGGATGTACGAATCGAGAGGCCGTAGAGAGGTGTCAGAAAGCATGCTGGTGAGTATCGAGTTGACACAATGACAAAAGAAAACTGTACCAATGGATGATACGGAGAAGGCAGCAATCGCTTCACTGCGCGTGAAGCTGACAACAAATGGCTATAACGATGAAATGAAGAGCCGATCAAACTTCAATGCAGCAGCTCTTCCGGGACTTGCGTACAGGTATCGCGAGGAAACACCCCGGAACTCATTGATCAAGCTATTCTTACTGCGCTCGGAAGTAGATCGGAATGCCATTGCGAATGTGTTTGACGACGAGGAACTTAGGGGTTTGTTGGAAACGGGTGTTTTAAATGAGACTCCTGAGGGCGCGATAACCGCGGCCTATAAGATCTATCCGTACGAACACCTGATGCTATTCTGTGATTATGCGACTTCAGGAATGAATGACGCTGTGTACACACCAGGGGGCGATTCCGCGGAGCTTGCAAGAACAGGTGTCCGCATTCCCTTTGAGTCAAGCTTGGATCTCTGTACTGGCTCGGGCATACAGGCCCTAATGGGAGCCAGTCATACAGAACAGGCCACAGCGGTGGACCTGAATCCACGAGCTGTCCATACCGCCAGGCTAAATTGCTTGCTGAATGGCATTGATAACGTGAACATCCTCGCTGGAGATCTTTATACTCCAGTGGCCTCCAAGACATACGATTTTATTACGGCTAACCCACCATTCGTTACTAGCCAGACAACAGAGCTTTTCTTTCGGGACGGAGGATTGCGTGGCGATGATACCCTGTTCGCAATCATGGATGGCTTGCCTCAACATTTGAACGAATGTGGTTTTGCCCAGATTGTGACCCATCTCTATGAATTTGATGACATCTCTCATATAGATCAGGTACACGATTTCGCGCAGGCAAATGGGTTCGAAGCGATATTGTTTCTATCGGAAGCTTTCGACAAATACCAGTTAGCGTCCGCCCAGTTTAGTACTTACTTGACCAAATACAAGAAGTACCAGACGGAAGTTACAGACTATCTGGTACACCTGGATAAAATTCGCTACAAAACCGGCTATCTTGGAGTGATCACGTTCCGAAACACAGGAAAATTTCGATTTAAGAAGATGTTCTCTCTGAATAAACCTGTGGTGTTTAAGGTAGATAACCGCGCCAAACTCAATGCATTCTATGAATTGAGCGATTCTGACAGTAATTAGTCTAACACCCGTCCGTACTGGTCTTTCCATGAAGAGGCATAGCGTCCCCCCTGCTTTATCAGATCGTCATGGGTTCCTGATTCCTGAATGCACCCGGCGTCCATGACGTGAATAATATCCGCCTGCATGGCGGTGGTGAATCGGTGGGTGATGATCAGAGCCGTCTGCGAACTGGTGAGATCTCGGAACCTGTTCATCCATTCAGCCTCTGCCCAGGCATCCATTGCACTGGTAGGTTCGTCG
>JABIQT010001007.1 GCA_018667995.1 Candidatus Latescibacterota bacterium | reverse complement strand
TCAGCGGTACCATGGAAGAAAATGCGTCACGTTACTATCAGTTCTGCACCACATTGAGAAATAACTTCCTGACTTCTCTGTACCCCGAAGAGCCGGAACATGGAGCCGTGTCCTACACGTACGATGGTCATATCTGGTTCGGATCGAAGAAAATGCCGCTTCCACAGTTCAGTCGTAACTCCCGGAGGCCCGGCGACTTTGACTGGTCTGTGAACCAGTCTCATATAGCACTTCAGCAGGGCTCCGAGCCACATGCCCTGACCGTGCTGCTGGATACGGTCACCCCAAACTTCGATACGTATCTAATCAAGACCGATGACGGTCGGTGGAAAAAATCCAAAGAGCGCTTCGTCTGGAAACTCTCACCTGGCGAAAATACGTTGCGGGTAAAATCTCGAAATTCCTTTGGTGTCGATGGCGTTGAGAGTAGCATCGTGATCAAGCGTGGCCGTCAGGATTCCTGACAGCAGGTCCTTTGCATCTGCGATTCAGACCTGTGGCACCGGCCCAACGCACCCCCTCCTCAGTCGGTTCTCATACTTCCTCTTCGGAGTCGGTATTTGACCCCCTACCAGTATCCTAACCCCCTCTATCGCAGCAAGATTCAAGGTTTCACGACACTTACCGAGATCGCCACTTGGTCTATCCGGTTTCCGAAGAATTTATTCTACCAAGAGGCCCCATTGATCGAGCATGAACGCATAGTCCAGTGCAAGCTCATGAAGCCTGTCATAGCGTCCTGAAGCCCCACCGTGCCCAGCATCCATGTTCGTAACCAATAGAAGGGGATTCGAATCGGTCTTGAGGGTCCGCAATTTTGCCACGTATTTCGCGGGTTCCCAATACATGACCTGACTATCATTCAGAGAGGTCTTGACGAGCATGGTCGGATATGCCTTGGCGCTTAAGTTGGTGTACGGACAGTATCGCCCCATATACCGATACGCAGGTTCCTCGTTCGGATTGCCCCATTCTTCATATTCTCCCACCGTCAAAGGCAAACTCGCATCCAACATAGTATTCAATACATCAACGAAGGGGACGTGTGATACCACGGCCTTGAACAGGTCGGGGCGTAGGTTGGCCACGGCCCCCACAAGCAAGCCCCCCGCACTTCCCCCCTCGACTATGAGCTTTTCCGTAGAAGTATAACCCGCATCATTCAGGAATCGGGCGACATCGATGAAATCTGTGAACGTATTCAGTTTGCTCATCATGCGTCCCTGGTCATGCCACGGCTTGCCCATTTCACCGCCACCGCGAATATGAGCAATGGCAAATGTCACGCCTCGGTCTAGAAGGCTAAGCCGCGTCGAACTGAACGTAACCGGGTACGCCCAACCATAGGACCCGTAGCCAATCAGAAGCGTGGGCGCGTCTCCATGACTGGATCTGTCCTTCCGGGAGACAATTGAGACAGGTATCTGGGTACCGTCTGTAGCAGTGGCAAATCGGCGTTCTGACTCGTAGAGAGAGGCATCATACCCGCCAAGTATTTCGGTCTGCTTAAGCAACTTGCTCTCGGCGGTATCCAGGTCATACTCATATACGGAGGAGGGCGTGACGAGTGACTGGTAGCCATACCTGAGTTGCCTCGTATCCCATTCAATATTCACCGAAGTATACGCCTCGTAAACGGGCTCCGGGAATGTAATGGAGCGCGAATTTCCACTTTCATACTCCACAATCCTGATACCTGGTAGGCCCTGCCGCCGTTCCTGAACTACATAATGACCGGCGAACAGATCGAAGTCCTCCAGCATTACGTGTTCATCGTGTGGGATAATCTCCACTGCAGTGCTCAGTACCGGACTCTTGACAGAAACGCTTACCAGTCTGAAATTCCTGCCCGTGTCATTGATCCGCAGATAAAAGAGTCCATTGCGGTGTCCCACGTCGTACTCACGATCCTGGACTCGAGGTAAGACCATCGTCCAATTGGCGTCAGGCTCATCTGATCTGATATACTGGACTTCGGACGTAGTGTGGCTTCCACTTGAGAGCATGATCAGTTTGCGGTCACGGGTCCTTCCCGCAGATATGTAGAAAAGCTCATCGCTCTCCTCATACACGAGTTCGTGATCATGGGTGCCGAGAACATGCCGGATCAGACGATATTGTCGCTTGGTCTCTTCATCCTCCTCAGTATAAAACACGGTAGCATTGTCAGCGCACCACACGACGGCTCCTACGCGTTCAGCAGAATCAGGCAAAAGCTCACCTGACCTCAAGTCTTTAACATGTAGCGTATACTGTCTGAAACCGGTTTCGTCGGTCGTATAGGCCAGAAAATTGTTGTCATCGCTGACGGTCAGGGCCCCCAGCGACATGAATGCCTTACCCTCGGCGAGGGCATTCAGATCCAACAACACTTCCTCGCTGGCATCCCCCGTCGCAGCTCTTCGACAATAGATCTCGTACTGTTTGCCCTCTTCCGTGCGATAGAAATACTCGTAACCGTTGTCCGTAAACGGGACGGATAGATCCGTTTCCTTGATACGCGCGAGCATTTCGTCGTAGAGCTGCTGCTGAAATGTCTCCGTATGCTTCAGCGTTTGCTTGGCATACTGATTTTCCGCCTCCAGGTACTCAGAGACTGCAGGATCGTCCTTGTCACGGAGCCAGGAATAGTCATCCTTCCTCTCTTCACCATGCAGATTCGTAATCACAGGTTTCTTATTTGCTACAGGCGGTACGAGGGATTTACCGGATAATGCCACTAAGATACCCCTTCTTTAAAATGGATTTGAACCATGGGCACACAGATTTTTCGATTGAAAGCGGAAAACAGGTACTTCCAAATCGGCGTCCATCGACAATATGGTCGTCGCCGAATATACAGCGGAGACAGTTATGATTTGCCCGACCTCTCTGTCGGACGTGCACTATGACATGCTTGGGCCAAGGTGCACAATTCGCCGTAACCCCATGTACTGTTATCCTGGATCATGGTCGCCCACTGATCCGGTATGGCCGAGAGTCCCATGCGCGCGCCACAGAGGGCCCCAGTCATTGCAGCCGTGGTATCCACGTCACCACCGCCGGAAATAGCCATGGAGATGGCCTCGACATAATCGTCTGGATGAGAGAAGAAGGCATAGAGAGACCAGAGTACACTCTGGGTGACGAAGGGTGGAATCCCTTGCTTGTGTCCCCACTGATCCGGCACATCAC
>JABIQT010000201.1 GCA_018667995.1 Candidatus Latescibacterota bacterium | reverse complement strand
CAGGACGACCATGCTGAAAGTGATGAACTACATCGTGGACGCCCAACGGGAATTCCTTGAGAAAGGACTCCGCTATCTGAGGCCCATGATTCTACAGGATGTGGCGGATGTGGTTGGAATCCATCCAGCTACCGTAAGCCGAGTGACCCAAGGCAAATATGTACAAACTCCAAGGGGTGTCTTCGCGCTTAAGTACTTCTTTGATGGTACTATTCCATCTAGTGAAGGCCAGCAGCTGGCTACAAAAAGCGTAAAGGATCAAATCGCTCAACTTGTTCGGGAGGAAAACCCCAGTACACCTCTCAGCGACCAGAAGATCGTCGAGATACTTCAGAATGACGGAATGGACATCGCTCGGAGGACGGTCGCGAAATACCGTGACCAATTACAGATTCCGAAAGCCAGAATGCGGAAGCGGATCTGAGAAGCGATGAGTACGATAGTCACTGCGTTGCGCTCACAACTCATGTTAATGACGTTAAGCGGTTAAGGAAAGGGAAGGAACGGAAATGCAGATCTCAATTACTGCCCGGCATTTTGAATTGGCACAGAGCCACAAGAGTCACGCCGAGGAACAGTTGAAACGTTTAAGTCGGTTTGTCGAGAACATCATAAACGCTGATTTAACGGTAACGCTTGAAAAATACCGGTACACCGCAGAAATGAACATCAAGGTTGGCGGTGCGATGCTCGTAAGTAAAGAAGAAGCCGCGGAACTGTTTCCGGCAATAGACAACGCTGCCGATAAAATGGCTCGCCAGCTCAAAAAACACAATGCGAAACTACACAACCATCGAGTCAAGAAAGAGGCTTTGCCGCAGGTAGAGGAAGATCCAGAGAGCGATGCCTGAGGTGAAGATTCAGTAGATGAAAATACAACCTGTTTCAATCAGGGAACTTTCAGGCCGGAAGGATCTTCGGTTGTCGGCGGCGAACGGCATCATAGGAGCCGAAAAGGAGATTTCCAACAGCGAAATCAACCGGCCAGGATTGGCTTTGGCGGGCTTCACGGGCCGGTTCACGCCAAACAGAATCCAGATCCTGGGGGAGACTGAATATACATATCTAGCGAGCCTCTCGGCCGAGGCGCGCGTGGCAGCTTCGGAGCACGTCCTGTCTTTCGGTGTACCCTGTGTCATCATTACCAAAACATTGCAGCCGCCCAGAGAGCTGCTTGAGGTCGCCGACAAATACGGAACAGCAGTCCTTATCACCGAACTGACGACAGATGAATTCCTTCGGTCACTGGCTGAATTCCTTGAACCACATTTTGCCCCGCGAGAATCCGTACACGCGACCTTAGTGGATGTATACGGAATTGGCCTGTTGGTGACGGGGCGTAGTGGCATAGGAAAAAGTGAAACCGCACTGGATCTTGTGGAGCGCGGCCATAGGCTTGTGGCGGACGATCTGGTGTCTGTCTACCGGATGCGCCAGGGCGTGCTAATGGGGGGCGGCAACGAACAGATGCAGCACTATATGGAGATTCGTGGGATAGGGATCATCGATGTGCCCTCTCTGTTTGGTATCAGGTCCATTCGCATTCGAAAACGTGTTGAGGTCGTCATTCGGTTGGAGGAGTGGGACAGCAAGAGCGTCTATGAACGTGTGGGAATAGAAGAACAGACCACCACGATTCTGGGTGTAGAACTGCCGTATGTAGTGCTGCCCATCGTACCTGGAAAGAACCTGACGGTTGTTGCCGAGGTCATTGCGCTGAACCACCTATTGAAGGTCGTAGGGAAGAATTCGGCTGCGGAACTGAACGACCGACTAATCGAGGCCATGCGTAAGAGCACCGCGAACTCTATTTACGATCGGGAAGATTTCGAATAACCCACGGGCAGACAATGGAAGAACGAACCGTAACTATCCAAAATAAAACAGGCCTGCATATGCGCCCGGCCGGAGAAATGGTCCGTATTGCTTCCGGTTTTCATGCGGACATATCGATCGTGAAGGATGACTTGAGCGTCAACGGCAAGAGTATAATCGCCTTGATTACCCTGGCGGCGGAATCGGGCAGTTCCATTACAATTCGAGCCGAGGGAGAAGATGCTACGGAAGCAGTGGACGCGCTGGTAAATATTGTTGAGCGTAACTTTGGAGAGGATGAATGAGCGAGCAGGATCATCTCATATCGGGAATCGCCGCATCCCCTGGCATCGCTATCGGCCGCGCCTACGTGTTCGATCGCGCCGATTTTCGCATTACCCCTCATGCAGTTCCCGACGTGGGTATCGAACGTGAAATCGCACGCTTCAAGATTGCTATAGAAGAAGCCCTCGAGGAAGTCCTCGCACTCCAGAAGCGCATTTCTATGAAAGCCGATGAGGAGATCTCTGGGATATTCCGATCGCATCGAGCCGTGCTGGAAGATCCGGAGATTGTCGATGTAACGATTGTACGCATACGTCGCGAATCTCGAAACGCTGAGTATATCTTCGACGATATCATGCAGGGCTGGATCGCCAGCATGTCGGCCGTCGAGAATCCCTTTTTCCGCGAGTGTACCGCCGACTTCGAAGACGTTCGATATCGGGTCTTGGCGCGCCTCATGGGAAAAGACCGTAAACCTCTTCAGGATCTCGATGAACCCGTTGTCATAATTGCACACAATCTCTCGCCT
>JABIQT010000202.1 GCA_018667995.1 Candidatus Latescibacterota bacterium | reverse complement strand
CGGCAACAGTGGCGTCTTCCTGATGGGCCTCTACGAGATACAGGTACTGGACGGCTATAACAATCGCACCTATGCGGATGGTATAACAGCCTCCATCTACGGACAGTATCCGCCTCTGGTAAATGCATGCCGCGAACCCGGGGTCTGGCAGACCTACGATGTGATTTTTTCGGCGCCAACTTGGGACGGCAGTAGCAGTCTTACGAGTCCGGCGTACCTGACCGTGATCCATAACGGCGTTGTAGTACAAAATCATCAGGCGGCAATGGGTCCCACTGGGCACAAGAACGTAGCCGATTATGACACGCCGCATGCCGCAACGGGTCCACTCACACTCCAGGACCATGGCGATCTCGTGCGGTATCGCAACATCTGGATTCGCAGCCTGTAAGAGCGCGAATATATCATAGATGGAGCTTCACCAACAACAAAGGCGGAAGGGACACATAGTCCCTTCCGCCTTTGCTTTTTTACGCCACTCCGACCGCGTTTACCATGCCGGTCAATCTGCTGTATCTGAGTTCTACTTGATCAGCAGCATCTTCTTGGCCTGCTGGTAGACCCTCTCCTGGGATACCCCGTCCTTGACCTCAAGTCGGTACAGATACACGCCAGAACTTGTCGTCTGATTTGCACCGTTTCGACCGTCCCAGGTCACATAGTGGAATCCAGTGGTGTAGGACTGGTCATTTACAAGGCGCCGCACTTCCTGTCCCAAAACATTGTAGATCGTGATGGAAACGAGTCCCGGTTTAGGCAGCGCAAATTGAATTCTCGTGCTGGGATTGAAGGGATTCGGGAAATTCTGAGACAATGCATGACTCTTAGGAACATTCGCGTCGGCGACTTCCTCAACAGCCAGGGGAACTTGATCCGAAGCGATGAAGGTCTCTACTGGTGACCAGGCGCCGTCGAACGTGCCATTATTGGCCCTGGTCCGCCACCAGTACTTCACTTCCGTAGAAAGAACGACGCTGTCCGACAGGGCTGGATCAATCACCTGCCAATGGGTCGGGTTCGTAGGTGTGCCCTGCGGAATGCCCGCAATGGATGCTACCAGCTGCGTCAATGCCGAATCAGAGTACACCGCGAAGGTGTATGACAGGGTGCCGCCACTGGTGCCCGGAGTCGCATCGTTTACCAACAAGATCGGCTTCAAGGATACATTGGCACTGTCAACGGGCGACACGGCAGATGGTGCCGTAGGCTCCGCTCCAGACGCAGGTGTTACATCGACTGTTGCTGAAGATTCACTTATGTTCGGCGCAGGAATGGCCGTGTCCACGGATTGGAGGAAGTAGGTGTAGCTGGAATCGTTGGAAACAGACTCATCCAGGTAACTGGTGCCCGTGACGCCAGTGGCCACCTGTGTCGTATCACCACTGAGGATCCGGAATATAAGGAAGCCTCCAAAATCCGGATCACTGATATCGGCCCAGGTGAGCGAGACCACACCGTTGCCCGCTTCAGCCGTGATTCCTGAAGGTATCTCGGGAGCGGTGGTATCCGCCTCCGCCAGTGTTGTAAACTGCTTGTTGCTTTCGCCCGTATTGCCACTCGGATCAGTGGAACCCGCGATTACGGTAAACAGATTGGCACTTCCCGGAAGGAACGTGGTATCGGCGATGGTCACAGAGTGCGAGGTCTTCAGATCTATGGTCGCGACACTCAACGTATCCCCCGAACCGTCAACCATCTGTACAAAGCTGTTGGACACTTCGTCCGTGTCCCATGTAATCACCGCGTACCGAAATCCGGGACGCACTGAAAGATTGCTCACCACAGGATCCGTATTATCGGCTACCAGGGCGGTGATGAAACTCCCCGTAGCACTGAATCCGGGACCGTTACCATTGGCATCGGTCGATATGGCCCGGTAATAGTACGTCGTGCCAGCAGTCAAGTTTGTCAGTGTAACGGTGTGATCTGTTTCGAGCGTCGTAGAGCCTAAGGATTGACCAAACGTAGACATATCCGTATCGAACTCGACGAAACCGTCACCGGGTTCGTCGGTGCTGAACGAAATAACCGCTCGGTCATTGGTCACCGAGGCCTCTTGCACGTTGCTGATCTGAGGTGGTGAGATGTCCGACTCTATCGTCGTGGTCGCTGCTGCCACGTTCAGCGGCGCGGGACCGAGGGTCGGCCCATTACCGGTCGGATCCTGGGAACTGATTCGATACTGATAGGTGGTTGACGAGGAGAGCCCGTTGAGTGTCACCGTATGGGTTGTCACGTTATCGGATAGTGACTCGGTATCATTGAAATTGCCTTCTCCGTATTCCACGATACTGCTGCTCAGTTCATCCGTTTCCCACTGCACGGTCAGAGCATCAGATGATTGTGCCACAATGGTCGGTCCGTTAAGAATAACCGGAGCCTGGGTATCAGGGGACTGATTGGTAGTAAATCGTCCCGTCTGGCCAGGTCCCTGTAGGACTTTGAAAAGTGTTCTATCCTCCACCATCTCCGCTATCTGGCGCGCAGACACGGTCGGATTGGAGCTGGTGGAGTTATTGCTCTGATCGATAACTGTAAATGTGAACTGATATTCGGTATCCAGTACCAGATTGGTGATAATGACAATATGGAAGTTTCGGACAAGCGTGCTGAAAACAGTAGATATATCCGTCGGATCATTTGCCGGGGCGTAGTCTACCCGAGCAATGGTACGCTCATCCGTGCCGATCCCAAGAACAGCATATCTGCCACCATTTTGGAGAATCACCGAGTACAGAATCACAGGCGGTGTGGTATCTGGCGCTCGGACGGTAAATGACCGCGGCCGGCTGACTCCCACATTGCCCGACTGATCTTCTGCCTCCACATGGAATTGATATGTGGCACCCTCAATAAACCCGCCCTGAATAAGTTCTGATACACGCCGAAAATCGTTGCTGCTAACGATGATGTATTCGTCGTCGTCAAGGCGTTTAGAGACCGGCGCAGTGCCCTGGAGCATCAAGTAGATCGTGACTTTGGCAGGTTCGCTCGTGATAACTGTAAAGGTCGCCCTGGTTTTAGGGTCTACCTGGATACTTCTGACAGTAGGCGGACTCGTATCGGGCGTATCTCTCGTGCGGAACGGAATCAGTTCTGATTCGGCCTCGTTTTCACTGACATCTTCGATATAGACCCTGATCTGGTAGATGGTACCGGGG
>JABIQT010000203.1 GCA_018667995.1 Candidatus Latescibacterota bacterium | reverse complement strand
TCGATCATATCCTGTTGCGCCTCCGGGGACAGGGAAACAAAGTACTCGCTGAAACCCGTGATGCGAACACACAGGTTGCGGTACTGGTCCGGATTTGACTGCGCGGCTAACAGCATCGCGCGGTCCACGCAGGTGTAGCCAACCTGCACACATCCCATTTCGAAAAAGACATCCAGCATGGCGATGAAGTGCTTCCTGGGCATTTTACCACCGAATTTTACGTTCAGCCCGCCCATGACGGCACGTTCATGCGGCAGCCGGGCGACGCTCTCGAACAGCCCGGAAATGCCCTTGTTATCGGCCCCATGGGTGGGCGACTGATTTTCGCTGAGCGGATCGCCGGCGAGACGACCGTTCGGCGTGGCTGGCATTTCACGGCCCCAGTTGATATGGTGGTGCAGGGAATACAGGGCCGGGAAAAGCAGATTCCCGTCTGGATTGTCGACCGTCTCGAGGGTGTCGAAGGCTAATTCGCTTACACGCCGGGCGAGATTGTCGGACGCTTCCTGGCCGCTGCCGTAGCGTGGAATCCTGTTCAGGATCTCCTGACGCAAGATCTCGTGACCGACAAAGTTGTTCCGTACGATGGCCATCAGTTCGGAGAGGGAATATCTGCGTTCCTCGAAGACCAGTCTGTCGATCACCATCAACGAGTCTCCCACCGTGGCGATGCCGGCGAAGAGGTGGAACTGCGTCGGATACCGAACGCCTCCGTTACGAGCGTCCCTGCTGCGATCCAGACAGTCGCCAAGCAAGACAGATTCAAAGTGAAAAACTGCCGGATCGTTCTGCCGGGATCGTTCTGCGGCCGCGTGAACCGTTTCAGCTACCTGGGCCTGCGCGATACACGCCAGATTGTCGAGCAGGTGTTCCAGCGATTCGATGTCCTTCAATGGCCGTACGTTCGGCGCCAGCTGTTCCCCGGAACATGGATCCTGCCCATGGTTCAGAGCGGCCAGAAGCCATCGGGGCATGACGTGCCAGTACTCGCCGCCCGTGATGTTTTCCTTACCAGGGAAGTTAATGCGGTTACAGGCCGTAAAGGCGTAATCACGGGCATCTTCTGGCTTCACCCCGGGATAGCGTTCCGACAGAATCTTCAGAATCACCCGGTCGTTCCAGAACTGGATCTGGTGGGCGCATACCTCCACCGCCTGTGCCGCGGCTTCCTTGAACGCATGCGGACTACCTTCGTCGATCCGCACGTTGATTTCCGGCTGGGGTACGCCCGCAAGACATGCGGCTTCCAGAATCAGATAGCTCAGGTCGTTGACCGCATCCTCACCGGAGGGTGTGACACCCCCGATAACCACATATTGATTGGACGCATGGGAAGGGGTCGGCTTGATCCTGTGATTATCCGTTGCCGTTCCTGTGATTTCCTTGGTCTTGATGAAAAGGTGGGCCATATACGTTCGGGCAGTGTCCCGGTCCAGACTCCCGTCTCTCAGTCCCTGTTCGTACAGCGGAAGTAGGAACTGATCCAGGCGACCGTAGGCAAAGTCCCTCGCGCCGACAACACAGCTGGTCACAAGCTGTATCAGCCAGATCGCCTGTAGAGCAGTGAAGAAATCCGGAGCAGGGCCTGCCGGAGCCTGATCCAGGGCGGCAGCAATGCGCAGGAGGTGGCTCTTTGTCTCTTTCTCGGCGTCTACTGCCGCAGTGCGGGCGGCATCGGAGTAACGTTCCGCAAAGGCGATGACGGCGTTACAGCAACGTTCCGCATTATCGGCGAAGATTCTGGCCTCCGGCGTATTCTGTTTCTCGGCCCCTGCCCGGGCGTGGTCTATCTTGTTTCGGAGCCCGTTCTTCAGGAGATCCTCCCAGTCCAGGGTCGTATGGCCCGGAGACTGGAGGTACGGTACGTGCACCTGCAGTTCCTCTTCGCTGTCCCACAGCCCTTCTACCATACTTCCGGCGAACACGTCCTGCGGATTTATGGGTGTGGAAAGCTCTGCCAGCATGCGTTCGAAGGCAAAAGCGTAATGCAACGCAGGCTGTATGCGGTCTATTTCCCTGTCGATCTGCGAAATAAGCTCCTGGCGTTCGATGAAACAGTGATCGTTCTTACCGGCCAGAATCCTGTCTCTGAGGGGATCAAGTCGAACGACGAGGTCATCATGTACAGAAGTCTGCATGGGGAGATCCCTTTGGGGGTGGTGACTATGCCGTTTCATAGATATCTGCCGGGCCGAATGTCTCCGGAAAACGAGGACGGAGGAATCTCCGGGATTCCCAGCAGAGGTTACATTTCTGCGCATACTCCTTGCGCGGGGTTTGGCCGTGTTGCTCTACAATTTCCATCACTCATAGCCATTCCATCAGCTTCCTTTATGAGGAAGGTACCGACGGCGGATCGCGTCAAGATCTTCCACCATACCGGTGATGGCACAGCCTCCGGGTGGCAAATCGTGGCCGCTCAGATCGATCATCGACTCATCCCAGAATCCGTAAAGCATGAGGGATTTCCGCTCGCGGATTGTCTCAAACTCAGACAATAGATCTGGCAGCTGAGGTCCGATGGGCAGGTTCCGTCCTTCGGGTAGATATGCCTGATCGATAACGCACTGCATCCCTAAATTGGATATCTCCGTCCAGGCGGAAAAATGCTGCCGGGCTGCCGCATGGGTATGTACAAACGGCGTTTCGAGAGCTTCGCAAAGACGGATATCACACGGCAGGAAGAACTCCTCATAGCAGGCGGGTGAAAACAGACAAGCGCCATCCACCGTAAACGTCACCGTACGGCCCGGTGTCCAGATACCATAGGAATTGAACTGGCCGCCATCGTACATCGGAAGCAATGGCGCATGGGCCAGAGCTGTCTCTATGGTGATATCAGTGATGCGGGCAAGCAGGTCTTTCAATTCTTGAGGATGATCGATGATGGCATCGATCAGACGACCACCTTTCATCATCGCTTCCGCCATGTCCACAGCGCCACGAAATGCCATGCAGCAGAAAGGATAGGTGTCACTGCCCACAGCCTCAACAGCACGCTGTGTGTTTTCAAGCAGCCTCTGGTACCAGAGGCTGTCTTGGACCCGGTATCCATCCAGTTGATGCCAATCCGTGAAACATGGCTCAGCCCAGTGCGTTCCGGCGCGAACCACAATCCTGCACCCAACCAGCGCCTCACTGGTGATCCCGGTCCCGAGCATCCGAAAAAGGTCATCCGTCAGCAGGCCGTTCTCGTCGTAGGATCGCGCGGTGTCAGTTGCATATTTCTTCATGTCCAGCGGCGGCGGTGGCTCCAGCGTGTGTGGATTCGCTGTATCCACCAGCGGGGATGCCTGCTGAAGCTGAAAGAGTTCCCTGGCATCAGGCTCGTTGCGCCAGTACCGCTCATGGCGCCGAATTACAGCATCGGCTCGTGGATCTTTCAGGTCGCGGATCATGGGTGCGCTCCCGTGGTGCAGTTACTCTCATGTATGATTCCATCGAAGTGACCCCGTTCAGTTTTCGAAACTGAGCGGGTACCTTCCGTAGCGTTTCGCTTCGTCGATCATCGCCGCATAGTTCTCGGGCTTGACGCCTGATTGCAGGCTGTTGGAGCTGGAGAGAATATGGCCGCCACCCGGAGATGCCGCGCGAATACACGCCCGCACCGCTTCCCGCACGGCTTGCGGCGTACCCCGGCATAGCAGCTCGCCGCAGTCGATGTTGCCCATGATGCAGACCCGATCTCCGTAGCGCTGCTTTACTTCTCCTATGTCCATTCCGGCTGTAGGCTCTATAGGATGAATGGCGTCAATTCCGGTGTCGATCATGGATTCCAGAATCGGCCATAGATTCCCGTCCGTATGCTTGATGACATAACCGCCGGCGTCTTTTACCGCCCGGACCGTGTTGGTCAGATAGGGCAGGACGATTTCGTTGAAGAGTTCGGGACTCATCAGAGGACCATTGTTGTCGGCATAATCATCGAGAAGCACCACTATATCGGCGCCACGATTAATCGCCCCCACCGCCACTCGGGTCTGAAAATCGTTACACAGCCTCATCACATCGTGTGCGAATCCGGGGTTGACCAGACAGTCCACCAAGAAATTCTCCATGCCGCGTAACGCGCACGCAATATGGAATCCATCCAGACCACGCCAGATCACGGCCCTGCGTCCCTTGAACCGATCCATCGCTTCAGGCAGGTCGCGATACACGATAGGATCGTCCGGATCCGGCGACTGGTAATTCGCCAGGTCCGACTCTTCCTGTAACGGGCCGAGAATCGGAAACCCCGAAGCCTGTGCCTCCAGCCTGTAGGTAATGCCCCACTTGTCCCGATAGGTTCGCTGCTCCTCGTCCAGGAATTCTTTTATATCACCCTCGGTCACCCGCACCATGTCCAGGTCCAGCGCATCGATCAGGTCGTGGTAGTCGCCGCCCGGGCAGAGCGCCTCGGTGACATGGGGGTCGATGTAACCCTCGTAGAGAGGCACACGATCCGGCTCTCTGCGCTCGATGGCGCATATAAAACGCTCGTAGGATGTCATGGTCGCTCCGCTCCGGTCTGCTTGAATGGTAGCACGCAAGGCCCTACCGGTTTCGCGCAATTGTCCTTCAATGGTCAATCGCTCAATGACTCTATCACTCAACAATACCGATGCTCGTTGTACACTTCGAGGGCGTAGCGGAAATCGTCATAGTCCACATTGGTGGTGATAGAGTGGTCGGAACCGAATACGTACCGGGC
>JABIQT010000308.1 GCA_018667995.1 Candidatus Latescibacterota bacterium | reverse complement strand
GGTATCAAAGATGCCGTCTATCCAGATCCGTTTACGGCGGCCATCATCCTCAAACTTGAGCGGTAGAATCTGGCCATCCAATTGTTCCCCAACGAATTTCGCCAGAACCTCCCACGGCCCGCCCGCTTTGCCAGACAATATGACGTTTAGCGCCTCGCGCTGACCAGGCGAAGATCTCTCCTCAAATATAAATACCTGGCGCCATCCACCTTCATACATGCGTTGGGGCGCATCGTATAGGATCAGGACGTTCTGGCCGGACAGGTCAACTTGACGGAAGCGACCACTCGCGAAATGTACCGCCCAGTGGCCCAGGCATCGGTCGTGGGTACAATCCTGTTTGAAAGAGATGTGTGCAGGACAGATCAGCTGGCAACTGCAGTTTTCAAACAATAGGCCGTTTGCAGACCAAGATGGGGTGACTTGCATATGGGGGCCTCGTGTCTACGTGCTGCAGCATTTCTTGAATTTCTTGCCGCTGCCGCAGGGACAGGGATCATTTCTTCCTACCGATGACATATCTCGCTCTTTCCGGGCCTCCGACTCCTTCTGCGATAGATACTCCATGATATTGGCAGGCGCTCGCCGATTGCGAAGTTCGTTTGCCATGAACCTCATGGGGCCATCTATATGGCCAAAGAAAGCCTTGTAACCCTCACATAGATAGTTGAGGCCCGGTTCACCGTCCGGCGTCATGATCGTACGATTCTTCGGGCATCCACCGTTGCAGATGAAGCGCACGTCACAGGACAGGCAATACTCGGGGAGGGTATCACGCTTGGCCTGCCCGAACGATCGCTGTGCTTCAGACCGTACCAGATCCATCATGGGAATCTCTGCGATGTTACCGAGTCGGTACTCCGGTTCCACGTAGTGATCGCAGGCATAGAGATCCCCATTGTGTTCCATGGCCAGGGCGTCTCCGCAAGTTTCCATGAAGATGCAGAGCCCTGGGCTCTGTCCAGACCATGCCGCCAACGAGACATCGAAGATCTGGATGTACATGTTTCCGACGTCTTTTCTGACCCACTCGTCGAATATGCCCGTGAGGAATCGTCCATATTGCTTCGCGGTCACAGATCGATCGGTCAGGTCTTCGCCCTGTTGATAGCCCGTTTCGTTGTCACGTTCGACGATAGGGATAAACTGTAGGAATTTGGCACCGATGACGTCCCTGAAATACCTATATACTTTGAGAGGGTGCGGCGCATTGGCAGCGTGAACGGTCGTCAGTATGTTGAACTCAACCTGGTGTTTCTTCATCAGATTGAGCCCACGCATCACAGTTTCGTGTGTGGGATTTCCGCCTTTATCCACACGATAGAAATCATGAAGATCAGCGGGACCATCCATGCTCAATCCAATCAAAAACTCATGTTTATGGAAGAATGCGCACCAGGCATCGTCCAGCGTTGTTCCGTTGGTTTGAAGCGTATTGAAAATCTGAGTACCCGGCTTCTTGAGCTTTTCCTGAATGGCAACAGCCTTCTCAAAGAATTCGAGTCCCATGAGCGTAGGCTCCCCGCCTTGCCAGGCAAAAGTCACCTCGGGGATCTGCTGCGCGTCGATATACTGCTTTATGTAGTTCTCGAGCAGCTCGTCGGACATCCGAAACTCACTGCCCGGATACAGGCTTTCTTTGGATAGAAAGTAACAATACTCGCAGTCCAGGTTGCAGATGGCGCCTCGCGGCTTCATCATAACATGGAATGCAGGTGTGGGTACGGGGGTTTCACCTGAGGACGGCAGGGCCGCGGATGGGGACGTCGTATCTACGGACGACATGTACAACTCCAATCTATTTCATTAGCGTTTGTGGCATTACAGAGTACTTCAGATACTAAGATCTGCTACGTACGATCTGTCCGGGTTTCGCATTCGTATGGCGGCCATCGGTCACGACCGGCGTGCCATTGATCCATACGTCACGAATGCCATGGGACAGCTGATGAGGAGCGTCAAATGTTGCTCTGTCACCCACGGTATCCGGATCAAGAATGATCAGGTCGGCCTGCATGGCTTCCTGCAGTCTACCGCGGTTTCGAATACCCAGACGGTCCGCAACAGCAGAACTCATCTTTCGAACGCAGTCTTCGAGAGTTAGTAGACGTTTGTATATTAGATTTTGATCGTGATGATGTGTTTTGCAGTCCTTGTTGTTCAACCGCCGGACCAGCCCGTTAGACTTCTGATCGGAACAGATCGTGGG
>JABIQT010000204.1 GCA_018667995.1 Candidatus Latescibacterota bacterium | reverse complement strand
GTGGCCGTTTAGATGGCTCTGCAAAGAGAGGTTGTCGCACCTTCACTCCCAAACGGATGCATTCAACGGATGGGCATTTCTCAGGTCTTCGGTTCGTATGGAGATCCCGTGCGCCGTAGCTGCTTTGTTACTGCCAGCTGGCAGGTAACGTAGGCTTCATTCTGGCTTCCCCGACGGTTCATACGCCCGGCTGCGTAACCCGGCCGGGCATCAGCAATGGTACCCACGATGAGGTTGGCATACTCCACGGTAGTCTCATATTGGGCAGCGATCAGTGCGACCATCTCCGTCCACGCACTCTTTACCGCCTCTTCCCAGTCTACCCCCCGTCCGCTGGTCAGCCACTCCTCCGCATCCTCAACGTGCCGTTTTTTCTCCACTACGGGACTGCTGCATGGAAAGCCGGGTGAACGATCTACACATAGGGTGATGGATGAGTCGATCTCCACGCCTGTAGCGGTGAGTTCGCCATCGCCCATACGGGCATGTACATCACCGAGTGTCAGAAGACCTCCGTCTTTCTGCGCTCGAATGTGAACCGTGCTGCCGGGCTGAATGGCATTGAAGTCCATGTTGCCGCCGTGGTCTATCTGATAGGGGGCGACTGACTCCAGAGCTACCCAACCGATCATGGGGCGAATCGGAACGACGAAGTCCGGAGGAAAATGAACCAGTCCATCATCTACGGGAGCAATCAGGCGGAGACTGCCCCAATGAGGCCCCCCGTTGCGGTAGAATCCATACGGTCCGACTTCCATATCGATGATTTTGATCGAGACCCAATCTCCCGCTTCGATACCCTCTAGGTAGAACGGTCCGCTGGGACGCGAGTATCGTGGCGTGCGGACCTCCATGACGTCGCCAGCTTTGAGTCTCCCGATACCGAGGTAATCCTGATCGTGGCCGCCGAATGTCTCGGTGATTATGGTCTCGCCTAGAGCGAGGGTGCCGGTAATGCTCCCTCGATCCGGATCGTCCGGGCCGTTGTAGTATGGTGTACGGGTGAATCGTCTGTAGTCTCCGTCCATGTATATCTCCGATTAACGGTACTTTTCGAGATCTCCGCGAAATTTCATTCCCAATGTTTCGCAGGTCTCTTCCACATTGCAGTAGGATGACGCCTCGGAAGAGCCGGCCACGTGAAGGACTTCGAAATTCGGTTCTGTTCGTTCCAACGCCAACCTGCAGGCCTCGGCGATGTCATGTCGGCAGACCATGCCTACATTCCAACTTCCGGATTCGAGTTTCACCCCTCCTTTCAACAGGTCTGTTCGACTGTCGATAATGGAGCTAGGGCGCAGAACGACAATAGGCAGATTGAAGGCGTCATAAAACTGACGACACATCTCTTCCTGAAGCCGCTTTGCTACGGCATACAGAGAACCATCGGGACGACGGACGTCTGCCGTAAAGAAAATGCCGTCAGGATGCTCAACTTGACAGGATCCAATGTGTACGATCCTCCGGATTCCGCATGCTCGGGCATTCTCGAGCGTATTCCAGAGGCCCTTGAGATTTACCAGAAATGGTTGGTCGTCGTTCTCTGAATACGGTCCGTGATATACAGCCGCGTGAACGACCGCATCCATCTCGTCCATGGCGCTGCGGACACTGTCAAAATCAGCAATATCTGCATGGACGATCTCCCCGCCTTGCCACGGTCCTCCCTCTTCCCAGGCGTCGGGGTTCCGGTCCACCGCCCGGACATCGTGATGGGCAGCGAGATTCTCAATAATAGCTCGGCCGAGCCAGCCAGCCGCGCCGAAGACTGCGATATTCATGAGGTATCCTTTCTTTTTTGGGTATGCTTAAGATTACGTCTATGCATGCCCGAGGCAATCGATTTTGTCCTTCCGGACATCGTCACGGAGGGTTATAATCTCTGCACGTTGGTAGCGCCCAGCTTTCTTCTCAGGCCATGTACAACGAGATGCCAAGATGGCTGCTAGAGAAACCCGCTTCAAATTGGGAATCATGAGACCATCCTGACGGCGTGCCAATATAGATCAAACGCGGTCTTCACTCCGTGAGTTTTCATTACCAGGTTACAGGAATAAGGAATAGCCATGAAGAAACGAATCTTGGGAAGAACCGGTCTCGAAGTTGGCGAGCTCTCATTGGGCGCAGCATTTGTAACGGGAGGCGAGGACGGTTACAAGGGCACACTCCCGGTGGTGCGACGGGCACTGGAGCTTGGGATCAATCTCGCCGACACTTCCGCCGATTACGGGGATAGCGAAGAAGCACTGGGTTGGGCTCTGTCCGAGGTGGATAAACCATGTATCGTCTCCACCAAACTAGGGCCCACTCCTGGCATGACCGATTTTGACGCCAAAAACAAAGATCAACTCAGAAGGATCGTCGACCTCTGCCTCAAGAACTTACGCCGGGATGTAGTCGATGTGATGATGGTGCACGAGCCAGATCGACCGGGACAATTCGACTGGTACGACGATGATATCTCTTTTCACGGTCCAGTAGTGGAACTGCTCCAGGAGCTGAAGGATGAGGGCGTCATAAAGTTCACCGGTATTGGTGGTACGGGTGTGCACGAACTGGCGAGGATATGCGATACGGGTTGGTATGACGTCGTGCTGACCGCATTCAATTCCAGTCCGCTGTGGAGAGACTCCCTCTCTACAGTTATCCCCGCGGCCAACAGGCATAACATGGGCGTATTCCTGGCGTCACCCACGCAGCAGGGGTGGTTGGTCAAGAAATATGAAGAGGTGTATACGGGGGCCCGATGGTTGACCAGGGAACGACGCGAACAGCTCAAAGCTCTCTATGATCTGGTCGAAGAGTTTGATATGGAACTGCCCGTGCTGTGCCTTCGCTGGGCCCTGGCCGTAGAAGGTGTATCCACCGTGCTAACCGGACCGCGTAATGTGGCCCAACTTGAACAGAATTTCAAAGCCGTGGAACAGGGGCCGTTACCCGAAGAGGTTTCTTCTCGACTCGATGAGATCTATCAGATGCTGCCGTACCGACCATACGAGGAGCCTTCGGGGTGCCGGATTCCGCACGACGCATATTGGGGCCCTGGACCTGTCCGATAGGCCACACTTGTCGGCCTCAGGTTCTGGACGGCATCCCGCTCAGAACCTCCAAGATTCAATGCAGACCCAGCGATCAGAATCGGATGCAGCTCGCTACGTCCATAGCCACGGGGAGGGATATAGGCTCTTTCGGGGTACCCCTATGGTCTACGTGTATAACAGAGTCATTCAAAACGCGAACATCGGATTACAGTTATGAAGGCAGTTATTGCTAGAAAGCCAGGCACCGAGGTACTGTGGGAGGATATGGCGGTGCCCACACCAGGTGACTTTGATGCACTTGTGCGACTCGAAGCCTGTGGGATATGCAATTCGACGGACTATAAGCTAGCCAGAGATACCTTCGTGCCCGGTCCATTTCCAATTGTACTGGGGCACGAATCGGTGGGAACCGTGTTGGAGACGGGCTCCAAAGTCAAGAACTACACTCCGGGTGATCGCGTCTTCCGCCAAGTGCTACCAGCCAGTTCGGGGCCAGGTGTTTTACGAAGTGTCTGGGGTGGTTTCGCAGAATTCGGTCTGGTCACCGACGAATGGG
>JABIQT010000205.1 GCA_018667995.1 Candidatus Latescibacterota bacterium | reverse complement strand
CTTTTCGGAACCAGGTTTGCGCCTCAGACCGCGAGCCGAATCCTTTGAATATGGCACCCGTAAAACCCTTTATCTGCTCCTCGGCGCCACCAGAACCGAACCAGGTATCGTATAATCCTGGTGCCCTGCCTTTCACTACCGCATAGACTTTGTTCTTCGGCAAAGATAACTCCTATAGTTGTGCTCTGAGATCCAACCGACTGAGCGCCCTAACTGTAGCATAATTCCTAGTTGTAAACAAACCTTATTTTGATATATTCAGGGATCGAGTGAACCCCGTAATCACCGATATCTTATTTGGCAAAATCCAACCGGCGCAGAGAGGGAGACATGTCGCAAACCGAACCTGTTCGAGTAGGTATATACGGAACCGGTACATTTGCCAACGGCACACATATCCCGAACATTATCCAATTCGACAACGTCGTGATATCAGCTGTATGTGACGCGGATCCAAAGGCAGCCTCGGAAACGGCAGCAAAGTTTTCAGTGAAGAATGTCTTTACGGATGCTCACAAGATGCTCGCCGAGGTGAAGATTGATGCCTTGTATTCCATCGTGCCCGCATTTGCGAGAACAGACGTAGAAAGTACCGCCGCCCGAATGGGTATTCACCTATTCAGTGAAAAACCCCAGGCTCTGGATATGAAAATCGCTATGGCCATAGACGAGGCTGTAGCGGAATCGGGCGTGATAAGTACCGTAGGATTCCGCGAGCGCTATCGCCCCATATTTCAAGAGGCTCGACGATTGTTAGAGGGTAAGCGGATAGTTCATATCCGTTTTCAACAGATTTCCGGACCGCCGCCGAAAAACCAACCGATAGACCGGGGCTCCTGGGGATCACAGATGAAGCTTGGTGGCGTGAGGTTTTTTGACTGGGGTGTACACGCGACAGACTATACACGATTCATGACTGGCCTGGACATCACGAAGGCCCAGGCTTTCCTTTGTCATCCGGAGGAGTATCAGACACCCCTCTCCTCATCCTTCCATTATGCCCTGTCGAATGGCGCCACCGCCACATTAACGTTCATCGAGGCAGATCCTGCCGGACTGGGTACCGAGGCCTATTTTACGATTCACTTTGAGGGCGGTCGCATCAAGGTATTCGGTTATGAGCGTATAGAATTGAACGACGAAGTCGTTTACGAGGCAGAACCGTTCGACCCCTGGCTCGCCCAGGACCGCACCTTTATCGAAGCGGTTCGTTCCGGGAACCGTAAGGGGCTTCTAAGCGATTATCATGACGGGCTCTTTTCCCTGGCCCCCATTCTCGCAGGATGGGAATCTACCCGACAGAACGGTGCCTGTATAGATGTCGGATCATTGATGGTATAGGGTAGAGATGCCCCACGGTGACGCTGAATATTGTCTATGTCGCCCTAGTTCAGGAGATAAACATGCTGCGCAGATCACTGTCGTTTCTCATTATCATTGCCCTGCTTCTAGAAACCGGGTGTGCGAAACGCATTCCAGTAGACGTACATCCCATTCACAGACCTTCTACTCGTGTAAAGGCAGACGACAAGGTCACCGTAGTCCTACGCGAGGAGATGACGTTGAAGGGAACAGCGGGCATGGATTCCCTCAGCATGGCACCGGTGGACTGGACGACGACAGAAGTCACCGGACGACTGGTCACGTGGGACGATGGTAGCGTCACGATCCGTGTTTTGGAGTGGGCATTGGGCGAGGAGGCCTTGTTCACGATACCAACATCTCAGGTCGAACAAATCGATGAATGGCCAAGCTTCAAAGCCGGTCCGACCCTGGCGGCTATAGGCGGGCTAGCACTTGTACTCGGAGTCACCTTCCTGATCGTCGTGCTGATCAGCAAGCCGTAGGAATGGGTCGGCGAGGGCATCAACGAGTAGCCGATCACAACGTGCGGCCAGAACCGGATTGTGCCGGCTCAAAGGCGGCCGCAGCCATCTGATAGTAAATCCAGGAACCGGAATGAATAACTACCCACGTTTTGGGGTTTCTGGAAATCCCTCCAACTTCAAGAGATCCAAAGACAAGGGCGACACGCTCAAGGCCCCAGGCTGGCTAAGAAACCTCGGGTTGGACGCCTATGAATATGCGGCCGTTCGCGGGGTGAACCTGAAAGAGCAGCGTGCCAGAGAGCTCGGGCAGGCCGCACGACATCACCACATTCGACTCTCAGTCCATGCCCCATACTACACGAATTTCACCAGTGTT
>JABIQT010000206.1 GCA_018667995.1 Candidatus Latescibacterota bacterium | reverse complement strand
TATCCTGAAGGCCCCACCCGGCACCGATCTTTACGACAGAATGGTTCGCGAGGGACGTCTGCATGAAGTAGATCTGGATGGTAGGGAGGGTGATGCGGACTTTGTCTCAATAATGGGTGATGAGGTTCTGTATCGCGGCTACAAACGGGTTGTGAAATACATATATGCTCCGAAGAATCTCTATGAGCGCACCCGGAATTTCCTGCGAAATCACGAGACCCATGGCCCGATGATTCTCTCATCCAGGGCGTTGGTAAACGACGTTTGGACGTATTTCAAGACGTTGTATTACCTGGGGATTCAAGACAGTGGAAGAATGTATTACTGGAAACTGCTCGTCTGGACGCTTCTAAACCGACCGTCTCTATTTCCCGTGGCTGTTGAGCTCTGGATCATTACCTATCATTACCGTAAAATCTATGAGGATGATGCCGCATTTATGGAGATGGGAAGTGACCGTGCTGAGCCACAGGTCGCAGTCGAACAGAAGACGTTTGCCGCGTCCCTGTAAATTTGCGTCAATTTATAGCCTCGATTACAGCCTTGAGTCGCTCGGCCACAATTCGTTCCTGGCCGGGTTGCAGGGAGTGCGGGTTGACCACGAGACTGCCTGGTACGAGATGTGTCGCCACCGCAATTCGTGGAGCGCCGGCGAGCAGTGCATCATGTATTTCCTCAATGGATGCACTCGTTCCCTCGGCGAACTCTAGGGCAAGCAGGGGAACGTGGTAGGTTTCTCCCTTTGTAAACCTTCGCAAGCTAACACCCTCAGTGGACGCCAACGCAGTCTCAATATGCTTTAGCTGGTTATCCCACACATTCAGGTCTGCGTCGTGGTCCCGATGTAGGAACAGATCCAGGGCTTTAATGAAGGCGATGATCTCCTCGCGACTGACTTTCATTGGTCGGCCGATGGTAGCGAACGGAACACCGTTGGCGGCTATCGCAGCGATGAGATCGGTTCTGCCCACCACAAGTCCTGTTGACTGTGGCCCTCGTATACTCTTACCACCACTAAAAATAACCAGGTCGGCGCCAGCCCTTGTGAATCGGGACAGTGTTGATATGGGTGGGGCCTCGGACGCGGCATCTACAATCACCGGCACCAACGCTTCATGAGCGATCTTAATGGTATCCTCAAAAGAGACTGCCGAAGAATCGTCCATTTTGTTGGCCAGGTAAAACACGGCGGCCGTCTGAGCATTGATTGCGGATTTCATTTCCTGTTCAGGGCCTGCCTTCCCCTCGCCAACCTGAATCAGCTTCGCACCGGAAAGACGAATCGACTGATCGTAGGGCATTCTATGAGCTTCCTGGATGATGATTTCGTCTTTAAGGCCTGAAGCATCCGGCAATTGCGAGATCCGTTCGGGATCGCTCCCTGCCATACATGCGGCCGCAGTCAACACAAGGCCACATGCTGCGCTGGAGGTCACGTATGCAGCCTCCACATCCAACATCTCTGCTATTCTGATACCAGCCCGTTCCTGAAGTTCGTCCAACAGGCAGAATTGTTGCGATGCTTCCCTCATCACGTCTATGACATCATGATCCATTAAGGATCCGCCATAGCGCGTTACGGTGCCTGCGGCGTTTACAATTGGAATGACGCCAAGCTCTTCATATACACCCAGAGTCAACCTCCTCTGGTCTCACTGAGTCCCATCCGCGCCGATCGGAAAAAGTGTGCGGATCCAGGCACCGAGAAATGAAGCGGCCGGCGGTTCCGGACGCGGTAGCCGTTTCCTATTGCTACGGCTGATACTACTAATCCAGATACCGCTGTGACTCAGACCAAGGATATCGTGGGCTGTAGCCGAATGCCTCTGCAGCACGGCCAGAGGTCATGGGGGACTCGAACTCATTGGTCGTTTCGCGAACAACTGTACCAGCTCCGTAGTGATGCGTGATCAGATGGGCCGTCGGCGTGTCAAGAACGATGCGAGATCCCGTGATATTATAGACTCCTGATGGTACATCTGTCGTTTCCACCGCCAGGCGACATGCGCTCGCGGCGTCACGGACGTCCACACGGGTCCACAATGTCACTGCCCCCAAGGCAGGATTATCGATGATTTTGTCGATATCGGCGGAGAGATCAGCAGGACGGCGGACGCCCTGGAATCTGAAAGAGCAGATGATCATGCCATACTGGTCCGTAAAATACTCGGCGGCTTGTTCACCTGCGATCTTCGCAGCCGCGTAGCAGTTTAGGGGTCGGACGGGATGTGATTCATCAATCGGCACGAATTCTGGAGCGTGTTGTGCAAATCCGTAAACCTGCGAGCTAGATGCCGAGACGATCCGCTGGATTCCCAAATCACGACAAGCCTGGAACACGTTGAAGGTACCGCTGACATTGTCCCCGTAAGTTTGAGCATCGGTAACTATGCCGGGATCCGGCCAGGCGGCCAGGTGAATCACGGCCTGAGCCTGGGCGGCCGCTGCTGCCTGGAAAACCTGGCCGATATCTGTCACGTCGACTCTGAGATGCTGGAATTCCGATTGGTATCTGGTTAGAGAAACC
>JABIQT010000207.1 GCA_018667995.1 Candidatus Latescibacterota bacterium | reverse complement strand
GAACGGCCATAAAGTGCGCGGCCAGTGATACGGTACCGAGGCTGGTTACAATCCAGAGAAAAATCCAATAGCCGCCCTGAAACAGAAGCTGTTCGGCCATATTGGGCAGGCTGATTCTGATTATTGCCCTCTGGACCGATGGGATATACCGACGGATCTGATCGAAGGAAACATGAATCAGGCCACCAGATCGGAACAGTCTCAATACTATGACCACTGCACCGACCACGAAGGACAGGCATGTGGCCAAAGCAGCACCATCGGTTTCCATGCGGGGAAACGGCCCCAGACCGAAAATCAGAACCAAGTTGCCTACCACATTGAACAGATTCATGCCGGCCGAAGCCCACATGGGTGTTCTCGTGTCGCCAGCCGCTCGGAGAACACCGCCTCCCACGAAAGACACCATTCGAAAGATGCTACCGGCAAAGACTATTTGAAGATACCGCGTACCGGCCTCAATAACGTCTGATGGTGTACCCAGCCACATGAGCACCGTTTCCGCATACATCATACCGAGCACAGTGACCACAACGCCTATCATCGTTCCCAGTAGCATTCCCTGGCCAGCAGCTTCACTCGCCGACGCGTGGTCTTTGCGGCCAATATTACGAGCAACGATGGCTCCCGCGGCAATGCCGACTCCGGATAGGGAGAAGGTCACCGTCATCATGATCATCGACGTCTGGCCTACTGCGGCAAAAGCCTGGGTACCCAGGCGTCCAACGAAAACACTGTCGAGCACGTACACTGCGGTATTCATCAGATTTTCGAGAATGGCGGGCCATGCGAGAAGAAGAATAGTTCGGGTGGTATTGCTGGGGGTCTGTTCGACCGGTACGCTCATGACTCTCCGGTGAAACAGGTACTGTCATCGACGAAGCAGAATGGATTACCAAAAGGGTCCTCACCGTAGAAGCACTTTTCCCCCCACGGCATGGTAGCAACAGACGCATCGACGGATAGACGCCCTGCAGAGGTGGCTCTTTCATGGGCAGCATTCAGATCCGAGACTGAAAAATAGAGGTGGCCCTGGTTCGGACGGGACTCAATGGCATCTCCGTCGGCGCACGGATCAAAACACGCGAGGATGGTGCCGCCACATTCGAAGTAATGACGGCCCGGTGAGACGCGCGATCCTGGTGCCTCCAGCAGCTCGGCGTAAAATGTTACCGCCCGTTCTATGTCGGTTACAGGGAGGATGACGCGATACAGATTAACGGACATATACTAGGTACCTTGCTGTGGTGGATTTACGAATCGCTAACTAATTTTGATACTGGCACCCCGCGCAGGCATCGTACGTCGGGAGGAAGATGTGCGGTCCTGATTATCTCACCAGGCTGCCATTGAATCTTCATGCAAGTACCATCTTCGCCAGTGCTCGACCGCTATGCGATAGGATAAGTAATCTCGCCAAATTAAGTTCAAAGAATAGATCAGGGCTGAGCGGCATCAAGACATCTACGCATATGATCGACCAATACATTGACATTGGGTTCAAGTACCAAATCATCATGCCCGCCGGGCACGCGATGCACTGTGATCTCTCCTGTGGGCATGTGGCTCCAGCCGAGGTCGTGTGCTACATGTTCATGTATCACATTAACTCTTTCGGCAGTCAGCAGGTGGATCGGGCCCAAGTAGGGGTCCTTCGGATCGTATTTAACCTGTGTCTGAACAAATGAGTTCATCAGATACGTTTCTCTTAGCTGGAGTGGAACCGGTTTTCCCTTTCGAAGATTATTCCAGACTTGATACCGCTTGAATCTTTCAATTTCTATGTCGAGGCGCAACCGTAACCAGCCCTGGATGCCGAGATCCCACAAGAGCCTTAGCTTTTCTCCAACAGTGTACGAGCGTTTGGGCAATCGAGGAGCAAACGTATCAAGGAAGACAAGCAATCCAATCTCTTCACCCTTACCCGCAAGCTGACGTGCCATATCCAGCGCAACAATGCCACCACCTGAGTAGCCTCCTAGAAGATAGGGGCCTTCTGGTTGTACCGTTTTGACCGCATCGATGTAGATTTCGGCCATCTGTTCGATCGATTCCAGAGGCGGTAGTTTGCCGTCCACCCCCTGTGCCTGAAGTCCAAAGAATGGTTGATCTTCCCCGAGTTTCGTTGACAAGAGATGGAAATTCAGGACATTCCCACCCGCGCCGTGCATGCAGAAAAACGGCAGTCGGCTTCCCTTCGCTTGTAGGGCCACAAGAGGCGTCCATTCTCCAGTGGTTAATGCGCTATTGGATGGTTCGCCGGTAGTGCTGTTGTCCAATTCACGCATGTCAGACGTTTGCACATCAGAAGACGATTCCGAAACTATCAGATTTCCAATAAGCTTTGAGGATTCTTCTATATTGGGCGCCTCAAATATAGCAGCAAGTGGCAAGTCCACTCCGAAACGATCATTGATCTTGGCAAAAAGTCGAACTGCGATTAACGAATTGCCACCAATCTCAAAGAAATTATCTCGAATGCCCACCTGTCCGATCTGGAGCGTCTCCTCCCAGATTTCAGCGATGGCCTCTTCTACGTCTCCACGTGGCGCCATGTAATCGGCGGACGACTGGGCTCCATAGTCTGGAGCAGGAAGCGCTCGCAGGTTCGTCTTGCCGCTTTCCGTCAAAGGCAAGCTCTCCATCATAACGAAAGCAGACGGCACCATGTAATCTGGAAGTTTTGGAGCCAGATAAGCACGCATGATCTCGGCGTCTATTTCATTAGTAATCTGAGTCACGTAAGCAACTAAACGTAGGTCTCCCGGCGTGTCTTCGCGTGCCAACAACACAGCCTCACGGACCGATTCGTGCTGGAGAAGTACCGCCTCTATCTCGCCAAGCTCGATGCGAAACCCCCGGATTTTCACTTGAAAGTCGTTACGTCCGAGGTACTCAACACATCCGTCAGCCAGGAATCTGCACAGATCACCCGTCTTGTACATACGAGCATTCGAATCTTCCGAAAAGGGATCGCGAACAAATCGCTCCTCTGTCAATTCCGGTCGATTAATGTACCCTTGTGCAACCTGTACACCACCGATATGCAACTCACCGGGAACACCAACGGGAACGGGATTCATGGACTTATCGAGGATATACAGCGATGTGTTAGCGACGGGATACCCTATGGGTACGTCTGTTCGGCCGGACTCCCGCACACAATCCCAGTACGTTACCTCTACTGCGGCTTCCGTCGGACCATACAGGTTCAGCAGATCAGCACTCATCACCGAAAAAAAGCGTTCCTGGAGATCATAGGACAAAGCTTCACCGCTGCAAGTGACGCGTCTGATTGACGTACAGGAATGTGCGCCAGAATTCTCAAGGAATATCTGCAGCATGGATGGAACAAAGTGCACGGATGTGACATGGTGCTTCCTTATTAGGTCGATCAGATATGCACCATCGCGGTGTCCGTCCGGCTCGGCGATGATCATCCGTGCTCCCGCCAGTAGCGGATGGAAGAACTCAGGAACCGAAACGTCAAAACTGTAAGGTGTCTTCTGAAGCAAGGCATCTTTTTCTGTCAGAGGATAACAGCTCTGCCCCCAGAACAGACGATTTAGAATGGCGCCGTGCGAGACCATAACTCCTTTGGGTCGTCCCGTCGAACCCGATGTAAAGAGCACATAGGCAAGACTTTCAGGATTCGTTGGTATGTCCGGGTTCATATCGCTTATTTCTTCCGGTATCAGAGGATTCCCTGAATCGAGCAAACAATCGAGAGAGATTATCTCCATCTCACGACCTGAAACCAAATGGGTAAACCTATCCTGAACAAGAGTGAGGCTGATCCGAGCGTCCTCAAGCATGGCTTCCAGCCGGTCCCTGGGATAGACCGGGTCCAGTGGTACGTATGCCGCTCCTGCCTTGAGAATGGCATATAATGCGATCACCATTTCAAAGGATCGTTCGGCACAGAGCCCCACCAGCGCGCCAGGTCCGACGCCCTTGGTTTTCAGAAAGCCAGCTAACAGATTGGAATGATGGTTCAGTTCCCGATAGCTGAGCGTGGCTTCTTGGTAGACCAACGCAACTGCATCCGGAGTCTTCTCCACCTGTTGCTCAAATGGCTGGTGCAGGAGCAGATTCTGAGGGTACTTCGCGGCGGTCTGGTTCCAGGTCAGTAGCTGTTCGTGTTCTTCGCCTAAGAGCAACGGCAATTGCGATATTGGCCTCGCAGGATCCGCGATGACCGCATCCAGCAAGGTACGAAAGTGGCCGGCCATGCGCCCTATGGTGGAGACGTCAAAGAGGTCAGAATTGAATACCAAGGATCCTGTAAGCCCCTCCGGTTCCCACATGAAGCGCAGACTCAGATCCATTGCCACCGAATCCCATTCCGTGGCTTCATGTATCGTCTTTGAGCCTGTGAGTTCGAGAATGGGCGTATCTGTTAGTTCGAGCATGACCTGAAACAATGGGTTTCGCCCGGCATGTCGTTCGATTTTCAGATCTTCCACCAACCTGTCAAACGGCAGGTGTTTATGCTCAAAGGCTGCGTCCACAGTGCCCTTTACACCATGGATAAGATCCGTAAAGAGCATCTCACCACTAAGGGATACTTTAAGAACACAGACGTTTAGAAAAACACCTATACTTCGCGTTGAATCACCATCTCCTCGCGTAGCCACCGGTGTTCCGATGACCACCTCCTCCATGTCGGTGTAACGATAGAGAAGGACATTCAGCAAAGAGGCAAGTATCACGAATACCGAACAAGATTCACGTTCACCGAGGTCCCTGAGTGCCTCAGTATCCGATCTGTACATTGACAGATCTTGTACCTCGTATTCGTGGGTATGACGTTTCGGTCGCGGCCTGTCAGTGGGCAATTCCAGGACAGGGATATCCCTGCCGAGTCTCGCCAGCCAATATGACCGACTCCGTTCCGAGAGTTCGTCCTGAAAGGACTTCCTCTCTCTGGCTACAAATTCCCGATACTGGCGAGATGGTTCGGAAGCTGGCACGGATTCACACTGGCAGAATGCAACATACAAATCGGCAAGGTCTTTGCAGAACACCTGTACTGACGAGGCATCGCAGATGATCTGATGCATCGTCAGGATGAGGACGTGTTCCGCTCCGCTGGACCGAATGAGCGAGATCCGGTATAGCGGCGCCTGGCCGATATCAAAGGTATGAGATCGATCCCTTCGAGTCTGAACCAGGATTGCGGCTTCGCGCTTAGGCGCGGTCAGGTCACTCAAATCTATGAGAGTGAGTGGAAGTGTTACCGACAATTCAACACGGGCAACTGGAAGCGCGTCGTCGGTAGGATAGGATGTTCGTAAAATCTCGTGCCTGTGAACCATCTCCCCCAACGCCGAACGCAACGCCTCTTCATGCAAATCGCCCTGGATCCGCCAAACCGAGGTACGGTTGTTGGGAACCTTGCCAGGAAATAGCCTATCCAGAAACCATATGGATTCTTGTGTGTATGAGAGCCGAGTTTGCGTCATATCCATAGGCTGACACCTCGAATACGTCAATCATTGAGGATTGTATTTACGGGAGTCGAGCTCGAAACCGCGAGCGAGAGCAGAAATACACGAAGTACTGATGGGTTCCCGCCCGGACACCGAGATCATGTCACTCCGGAACATCAATCCTGACATTATGAGTTCTTAAGATGGACTCTCTACACATGGGAAGACTGGGTAGAAAATCCGTCTCGAAGTCCTGTTTTCGACTAGGCCACATGCTAACGGCCGACAGAGTTGTTTCGGGGGAGGATCAGGTAATTGAGTCGCTGAACCTTGCTCAATCTAATATGTTGATCCCGACGATCAAGTAACAAATGCGAGAGTTTTTTCAAATTGACGATTGATTATCCGCTGACAGGCTCGGAAATAGCCAGTTATCCCGAAAGCGTTCCGTGGCGGAACGCTTTCCAGCCCCACTTTTGTACATGGGTATTGCTAATACCACTACACAACCGAGACGCATTCGCTCCAAGGCTTAGCCCACCGGTAGAAATGCGCGTTCCAATCATTTCCAGCGGCTACGAGTGCACCCTGAACATCCAGGGCAGGTTCGAAGGAACACATTGACCATTTATCCGCCTCTTCAGAGTCTGCCACTACACGCAACAGACGGGCCTCGGCTTCTGGCAAAAAGCTCACATCAAATCCCTTCAATGGCGCAGAGAATCCGTCCCCTATGGCCTTAACATAGGCTTCCTTACGCGTCCAACATCGGAAGAATGCCGCTCGACGATGTTGGGATTTGAGTTGCTTGAATGTGCGGAGTTCCTTCTCAGAGAAACAGTGATCGGCTAGCTGATCGATGTCGGATATGGGTCTCATGAACTCCACATCGACCCCCATTTCTCTGTTCAAACTTACTGCAAGAACCATGAGCTCTTCGGTGTGCGAAAGGTTAAACCTGATCAAATGATCGGTAGAGTGATCCACAAAAGGTTTGCCTTTAGGACCGTAACCGAATGCGACATGTGCCGGACTTAGATCCAGATAGCGACCGAGCACCTGCCGGAGTATGGCCCGACCAACGACGAAACGCCTTTTGTGTCGTTCAAAGCGGAATCGGCCAGCGCGATATTCCTCGTCGGGGGCGAGGACCCGAGAATATCGCGCTACCAAGTCATCAGTCTGGTTCAGATCGACACGCCAGAGGTGTACATGATCTGCGTCCAGGACCGGCCAATCAGTAGGAATTTGCCAGAAGTCACTTCTGGCGTCATCTTCTTGGCCGACTTCACGGGTGCTATGGTCGTGGTACCTCGACATGGTTGTGTTCCACCTTCCGGCCCGCTTGACTTCCGGACTGAACAGATCTATAATGCCATCTTCTTGACGGTCGATAGGATTGGTCGTAGAAGATGTTTAGTGAGCATGCAGAACATGGATTGACCACGATGAAAATATGGGATTACATGGCGGGCATCAATGGGATTCTCCTGGCAGGCGCCTTGCTGCTCGGAGGCTTACTGGTCGGCGTTAAATGGGTTACTCCGATGATGGGCCGAGCCCTGATAGTGACCAGTAACATACGCGAAGCCGATGCCATCATTGTACTCGGAGACGCTCTTTGGGATGGCACACTCTCGGAAAGGACGCTCCGGCGGACCGTATTTGCGATACAACTACACAACCGCGGACTTGCGAAACATCTGGTTTTCTCGGGCGGAGGCGGATCCGAAGCCTCCCTGAAGAGAATGAGAGATCTGGCAATCGATCTGGGTGTACCACGTGAAAATACCATTCTGGATACTGAGTCGACATCTTTGAAGGTAAACGCAGATTCCGTACAGGAGATTTTCGCAAGGAGAAACTGGCGATCCGCGCTCCTGGTCACCTCGCCCTGGCAGATGCAGCGGGCAGTGGCCGTCTTCTCGCGAAATGACCTCATCATCTATGAGGCCCCAATCATATTCTTCGAATCCTTTGCGGACTCCTTCCGAGAGGACGTGGTCTTGATGGAGGCCGTCATTCCGGAATACCTCAGTCGAGCCTATTATCGCTGGAAAGGATGGATGTAAGTGGCAAACCAGTCGCAGCTGACCATAGCTTTCAGTAAGGCTCAATGTGCCAAATTCCTCCCCAGGCAGTTGCCAGATGGAGCGTCATATTGAGGTTAGGCTCATGGAAACACTGAGATTACTATCGGAATACCGATGGCTGGTGGCTGGATGTTTAGTGGTAGGAACCGTGGTCACCTTTGCCTGGATTCTTCCCTATTGCGGTCAATGGCTTGTAGCGCCGACGGCCCTTGAGAAAACGGACGCCATTGTGGTCCTGGGGTCCGGGCTCTTGGAAGATAACTCTCATTCTTCTGATTCTCTGCGACGAACCATTCAAGGTATCACTTTGCTGAAAAAAGGCTACGCACCTCACATTATCTTTACCGGAGGCGGTTGGCCGGTCACGGCAGCTCAGAAGATGTCTGAACTGGCTCTGGAAATGGGAGTCTCGCCTGGTGCCATCACCGCAGATGATGAAGCAGAATCCACCTTCGAGAATGCCCAAAATGTTCGAAGGATATTTGACGAGAACGGGTGGCGTTCCGCCCTGGTGGTAACATCCGCCTGGCACAGCCTCCGCGGGAGTCTCGTATTCAGGAAGCAGGGATTCATCGTATACAACGCCCCCGTCACTTATTACGAAAAACACGGTCGTCTTGTTTCTGCCCATATAGACCTATTAGAGTCCATATCCATTGAAACCGTGAAACTGATCTATTATCGCTGGAAAGGATGGATATAAGGGCACCTGCTGTACCGCAGAACGTACCATGAGCAAGATCTCAAACCACAAAACGACGATCTTCCCAGGCAACATGAACTAAGAACACGAAAACTAAGAACACGAACCATGACCTGCCCAATATCGCAGCACTTTCCTCTAGTCTAACTGGCCGGCCACCGTTGGCGGCAATCGAGAGCATAGAATGAGCGTAAAATCTGCCGTGGCTCGTATGATTGAAGCAACCCCCGTGCTATCAGACCTGTTTCTTTACCGATCATTCGGCAGACGCTACAATACATGCAGGGGTGTCTACCAAACCGTGCAGGAAGCCAACGCCGCATCTCCAAAATCAGTAGAATCCGGCTACAACCAGAGTGTTATCGGAGACAGCGATTCCGTGTCACAGATTACGGCCAATAAGGACTCGGAGACGCTGGATCCAAAGGACTACCCTGTCCTGTTCTGGCTGTCTGCCATATTTCCTGACGTGAGGCGCCTCTTCAATTTGGGCGGCAACGTGGGATTAGAGTTTTATGCCTACCGCAAGAAGCTGGCATTCCCCGACACATTGGAATGGACCGTGTGTGAAATTCCAGAAATTGTCGACAAAGGTGCCGAACTGGCTCGGGAACGAGGCGAGGAAAGACTCGATTTCACCACCGACTTCGAGGACGCCGAGAATACAGACTTGCTTCTGACGTGTGGTACCCTTCAATACCTGGAGAAATCCATTGATAGGATGATCGGCGGTCTGAACGAAAGACCACAACACGTGCTCATCAATCGCACTCCAATATATGACGGGGATCCCTATATAACACTGCAGTACATTGGATATGCAGTTACACCTTACAGAATCCAGAATCGAGAAGAACTGATCGCGGGAATGCGAGCAGAAGGGTACCACTTGATTGATGAATGGAAGGACTCTCGAGATCTTAAGATCCCGTTCCATCCAGAGTGCTACGTCCCGGGTTACAGAGGAATGTACTTTCGATCTGATTGATGCCGGATGATCAAATTGGCTGATTGGACCTTACGCTTCAGCAAGCCCCACCTGCTGCTGTGTCCGCCACATCAATGCCTGCTGACCTAGCGCTCGACTCGCGTTTGTCCGCCAGGCAAGCTTCGAGTTTCCTGGCCAGTTCTCCCACGAACGGTTCCACAAACATGCCCTCGCCCGCCTGATGACCGGTAATACCATCATCTTCGATAAGGTTTACAGATACGTCGCCCTGTCCAACACCCGACCAGTCCGCCTCGGGGTTGTTGGAGTATCCGGCAGTGATCTCTCTCGACAGAAAGAGCGCGACATCGCCGCTGAAGGGTTGAGGGCGATATGCTTTGAAGGCCAGTGTATTGGTCAACCCCACATCCTGAAAAGTTTCCGGTAACGCGCGCCCAAGACGATCGGAAACGGACACGGCCATATTCTGAAGTTTCATTTT
>JABIQT010000415.1 GCA_018667995.1 Candidatus Latescibacterota bacterium | reverse complement strand
TAGTTCAAGCGCCTCACCGGGAACATCTATCCCTTCCCAAAAACTGTCCGTGCCGAGTAGAACGGAGCCACGGGTATTGCGGAACCGGTCGAGTATGAGTGTTCGGGGTCCCGATATGCCCTGGGCCATCAACGGAATACCCAGGCGCCCGAAGGGCTGCTCCAGATCCTTGTATGTCTGGTTCAACATGCCGTAGGAAGTAAACAGGACCAGCGTGCTACGCCTCGCCGCAAAAACGAGCCCTTGAATCAGTTCGCTGACCGCTTCCTGGAATCCGTCATCGCGAGGCTTGGGAAACTCATTCGGAACACACACAAGGGCCTGTTCCTCAAAATTGAATGGCGACCCGATTCTAAACGTCTTCAGGCGGCCCTTCTCAAGTCGGTCCAAACCGATCCTTCGGGCGGCGTAACCAAATCTGTCACCGACCGCAAGCGTGGCCGAGGTAAAGATCACGGAGCGCAAACGGCTGAACAGCGTTTCATGCAACTGCTCCGACACGTTGAGCGGTGCCGCCACCAGGAGGCATGAGGATTCTGACCGTTGCGATGCTTCCGCCCAGTATACCGTATTGTCCGATCCGGCGTGAATCAGCGAACTCAGATCCTCCTCGATTTCCCGCGACGTCTCCAGGCACGATGAGATCGTAGACAAGAATTCCTCACGGTCCGCCATCCACGATTCCGATATCTCACTCACCACCTCACCAACCTGTGCAAGCGTCTCGCGAATCCGCGCAAAGCAACGGATAAAGTCAGGAGCCTGACTCCTGAGAGATTCGGCAAATTCCGAATCGGCCGTGTACCGCAGCTTCGCATAGGAACTCGACATCCGAGACGCGCTGCGTACCACGGAGCCGTTTACGTCGAGAAAGAAATCATCATTTGATTGATCCAAAGCCGATACCGCATCGATGGCTCGCGTGGTCGCCGCAGCCAAATGGTCCTTCCAGATCTGTTTCATCGGGGTTTTCTCTGCCCGGAATTTCAAGGTAGCCAAGCATCCCGATTCATTCCCATCGCGCAAGTAGAGCTTGCGAATCATGTTCCGGGTGCGCCAGGGCCCGACCTCAATTGTCATATGCTGTACAGCTACGCGCTCCAGATTATGGGCTTCATCCACGATCAAATGGGAGTAGTCGGATAGAACTACGTTATCGGCAGCGATATCCGAGAAAAGCAACGCATGGTTTATAATGACCAGATGTGACGAAGCACTTTCAGCACGCGCCCTGTTGACAAAGCAGTCCTCCTGGAACATGCAGCGGGGACAGGCGCCACCTTCTCCGTTGATTTTGGCCCATAGCGACCTGCCGGCCTGTACGTTGAATCCCAAATTCTCAGAAATATCGCCAGTCTGGGTCTCCGACTTCCAAACCACCAGAGGCAGGGCCTCTTCCTGTTCGCGACGAGAAAGCACCTCATCGAACTGCGCCATGACCTGGTTCCAACGATCAGCACAAAGGTAGTTTGAGCGTCCCTTGAGTAACGTTACGCGGAAATCTGCTTGAAGGGTTTTCGTCAGGAACGGCACATCCTTGAAGAAGAGCTGCTCCTGCAAATTCTTCGTATTCGTTGAGATGATTACTCGCTGGTCATTCTTCAGAGCCCAGTAGATCGCCGGAACAAGATACGAGAGAGACTTACCCGTGCCTGTGCCGGCTTCCACCATCAAGAATTCGGCACCATTGATGGCATCTGTAACAGCCCTGACCATAGACATCTGCTGTGGACGGTGTTCGAAACGATCCATCGCTGAATCGATGGCGCCTCCTTCCTCGAACATGCCCACAATTTCATCTGTATTGAGCAGTTCTGCAGATCCGCCGTTTTCTTCAAAATCATTGGAGGCTTCTGTCCACAGATCACCATCGCTGGAGGGTGTGCCGCCCACGTTGAAGGACGGCATGATCAGATCTTCAGTAGAGGGGTTCCGGGGCCGCGTCTGCGTGGCGCGCTTGAGCGCCGATCTCTGAGCAGCCGCGAAGATGCCACTCAATGGCGGCTCCAAACCTTGAGACAACTGGACAAGATTGTTAACGGTATTAACATCCAGCTCAAGAAGGGCCTGTTGAAGTGCGGCGTAGCAGAGCCCTGAGAGCACGGCATGATTATCTTCATCACCCGACACATTTACTTCAAGGTATCGCGCGAGCGTGGTAAGATTGTGGTCTCGTAGGCGGGGAAGTACAATCCGGGCCAGCTGGTGAGAATCATGAAGCTCCGGATTTGTCGTGGCTAGGACCGTACTCACCAACGACACCCCGAGTGTACACTCTTCGAATTGACCGATTCTATGAACCACAACAGGTCCATCGGACGTCCACTTCAGAAGTTTATCTTCAAGGGAGATCAAATCCGAAGCGACGTCCTGCTCGACAACCAATCCACCCTCCACCAATGCGGCGGAGAGGTGCCAGGCATTATCAACGGCGGAGAGAGCAAGAGCGGTGTAATTGGGGAAGGGGATTTGGAGGGGGGGATGGGTAGAGCTGCTCATGGATCCACTCAATTTACGCCTCGGTTACGAAGTACGGAATCCTGCCCCGAACCCCTTTAAAAACAGTCTCTCGAAGGTACCCGGACAGGAGTATTATGTCAATCTAAAAAGCCCCAAAATCAGCGTTCGAACGGGGATATCGCCGGTTATGTACAGTCCTCATCGGACCCCGTAATTCGACTTAGAAAAACCTTCATTTCTTTTCCAGTTTGAATATCGCCATTCTCCTGGGCAATTGGAATGCCCTTTCGGTATACCGGTATGGCATCGTCAGACCGGCCTAGCTCGGTTAGCGCCTTACCCAGTTCACGATATGCGGCCGAATAGTCCTCTTTATATTCGATGGCCTTTCGAAAACTCGCTTCGGCATCTTCGTATTGTTCGATCTGCATGTACTCCATACCCAACCCAAAATGCATGGCTGGATCAACAGGATCGATTGCGAGCACTTTCTTGAACATCTCAAGTCG